>NZ_CEVYEL010000012.1:0-61101 GCF_982403165.1 Longicatena sp. | reverse complement strand
CAATATATGTGTTTCATATCCATTGTTTTAGAGCAAGCAATGGCATAATGAATAGTATTTTGGATAGACTAGATGAGTTTTTTGATGCTATGGATATTTAACATAGCTAAAAAGGAGATGAGCTTATGGATAATTGTTATGATAGTGAAAAGGGAACCTTTCGGTTACGAGCAGGTGCGATTTTGGTTCGTGATGGCAAAGTGCTGATGATGAAAGGTAGATTAGCGGAAGGTGGTAAAGAAGTTATGTATTCACTGGGAGGTGCCATCATGTTTCAGGAAACTGCAGAAGAGGCAATCATCAGGGAAACAAAGGAAGAAATAGGCTTATCTATTCGTGTTAAACGACTGGTATGCATCCATGAGAATTTTTTTGATGTAGAAGATCTTGGCAATAATCATGAGGTATCCTTTTATTATCTGGTAGAACCTGTGCATGAAGAGGATTTAAAAAAGCCATTTCTTAAAACACCTTTAGAGGAGGCGGTTTGGATACCGATCGATGACTATCAAAGCTATGATGCCTATCCGGCTTTCTTTAAGGATACCTTGAAACAGTTGGATGATGAGCGGATACAAACCATCGTGACAAGGCTTGCGAAAGAATGTGAATGATGAAAAAGGAGAATGTACCGGGTAAGCATTTGTAAAGCACTTGATCAATGATTTAAAGAATAAAAAGATATAATTAAAAACATGAAAAGCACGTGATGAGCAAGCGCATAATCAATCACGCAGCCAATAAAGCAATCACAGAAGGTTAGGAGGAAAGAATCATGGAATACTGGGATATCTATACACAAGATGGCATTTGTACTGGACGCAGGGTAAAGCGTGGAGATGCGATGGCAATAGGAGATTACCATTTGGTCATTCATCTGTTGATTCTTGGTAAAGATGGTCGTCTGTTGTTACAAAAACGTTCAGATCAAAAAGAAAGCTTTCCCGGCTATTGGGATTTTGGCATAGGCGGAAGTGCTGTTAGTGGAGAAAATGCCCGGCAATGTGCACAGCGCGAGTTGCAGGAAGAATTAGGCATTTATATGGATTTTCAACAACGTAAGCCGGTTTTGCGCAGCTATGGACAACATTCCTTAGTAGATTTCTTTACCATTGATTATGCCGGAGGATTAGCAGATCTGACATTGCAAAAGGAGGAGGTCAGTGGTGTTTGTTGGGCAGATTTAGAAACTGTGCATCTGATGTGCAAACAGGGAATCTTCATCCCATATCAGCCACATTTGCTTGCTTTATTGTTAGACATGCATAAGCAGCAAGGCTTGCATTGTTCATCATAATATATCGGAAAGCTAAGTTTTCTTGCTTCTTTTTATTAGCACTATGAGATACGTATGACAGTACGTACAAGCCGTAAAAGTTCAAAATGACAAATTCTTCACAATTAAAAAAATTTGTGGTATACTAACAGAGGTGATGAACATGACAGAGAAAAATGTGCCAAAGGCTACGTTGCAGCGCTATCCGGTGTATCTGAAAGCACTGCGGAAACTGAAAAGCTCAGGAGTGGAAAGGATCATGTCCAAAGAGCTTGCCAGTGTTGTGAATATTGAACCAACGACGATTCGCCGAGATTTTTCCTTTTTGGGAAATCTGGGGAAACAAGGGTATGGTTATGATGTCAATAAACTGATTGAAATATTCAACCAGCAGCTTGGCATGGATTTCGATGAGAAGATCATTTTGGTGGGGGCAGGTAATATGGGCCGCGCTTTGATGAAGTATAATAAATGGGATTATGTTGTAGGTGAGATTGCCTGTGCATTTGATATTAATCCTGATCGCCAGGGTGTGCGTTTCGGTATTCCGGTATATGATATCAGTGAGCTGGAACAACGCATTCCGGATGGCTGCCGTATCGCCATCTTAGCCATCAGTGAAAATATTCAGCAGACGGTAGATCGTTTAATTGCCTGTGGCATCACAGGTTTGGTCGATTTTACCCATGTGCATATACAAATTCCAAAAGGGGTTGTATTAAAGAGCGTAGATGTGGTATCATCTATACAGGAACTTGTTTTTGAAACAAACAGTTTAAATGTAGAACGTTGAAACAGGACGATGCCTGCTAACGATGCATAGCGAATCCGGGATGGTGGAAGCCGGAGGCATACGAGCAAGCGGAGAACACCTGTGGAGTTGAATCGGAGAATAGAGTAGACGATTCCGCGAAAGGATGGCGTTAAGATCCGATAAGCAAGATGTCTGTCAGCAGAGGTATTTCTGACAGGAATCAGGATGGCACCGCGTAACTAACTTACGTTCCTGAAAGGGAACGTTTTTTTTGTTCCCTTAATGAATAAAAGGAGGAAATGAAATGTTTGAATTTATGACCATTCGCGAACTATATGAAATCGTATTAAGCGCATCTCATGTAGAACTAGACAGCTTGGAATATGTACAGCTGCAAGGTTGGATACGTACAAATCGCTGCAGCGGTAAATTAGGCTTTATCGAATTAAATGATGGTACGTATTTCCGCAATGCACAATTAGTTTATATGCAGGAATTGAAAAACTTCGCGGAAGTAGAGAAATATCCTACCGGCGCAGCTATTACCGTAACCGGGAAATTAAAATTAACACCAGATGGTAAACAGCCATTTGAAATTGTAGTAACAGAGGCTGTTTTGGAAGGTGATTGTGATCGTGATTATCCATTGCAGAAGAAACGTCACAGCTTTGAGTATATGCGTGAGATACCACACTTGCGTCCTCGTGCGAATTCCTTCTATGCCATTTTCCGTCTGCGTTCTGTATTGTCCATGGCCATCCATGAGTTCTTCCAGAACCAGGGCTTTGTCTATGTACATACGCCAGTCATTACCGGCAATGATGCAGAAGGTGCGGGAGAAACCTTTACAGTTACCACACGTGAAGATCAAAAGTATGAAGAAGATTTCTTTGGGAAACACGCTTCTTTAACGGTATCCGGACAATTGCATGTAGAATCCTTTGCGATGGCTTTTCGAGATGTGTATACCTTTGGACCAACTTTCCGTGCCGAAAACTCAAATACGACACGTCATGCCAGTGAATTCTGGATGATTGAACCGGAAATTGCCTTTGCGGACTTAGAGGATGATATGGATCTTATTGAAGATATGGTGAAATATTGTATTGATTATGTCTTGGAAAATGCACCGGAAGAAATGAAATTCTTTAACAGCATGATTGATAAGGAATGCATTGAACGTATCACCAAGGTACGTAACAGTGAATTTAAGCGTATGACTTATACGGAGGCGATTGAGCTTTTAAAGAAAGCCGATGTGAAGTTTGAAAATAACAAAATCGAATGGGGCATGGATCTGCAGAGTGAGCATGAACGCTACTTATGTGAGAAAGTAGTCAATGGCCCGGTCTTCTTGATTGATTATCCAAAGGATATCAAAGCCTTCTATATGCGTGTCAATGAAGATAATAAGACGGTTGCGGCATGTGATTTGTTAGTGCCAGGCGTTGGCGAATTGGTTGGCGGAAGTCAGCGTGAAGAGCGTTATGATGTGCTAGAAGCGCGTATGAAAGAAATGGGTATGGAAACTGACAGCTTACAATGGTATATGGACTTGCGTCGTTATGGCGGTTGTAAACATGCCGGCTTTGGCTTAGGCTTTGACCGTATGCTGATGTATTTAACAGGCATGCAGAATATTCGTGATGTTGAGCCATTCCCACGTACACCAAGAAATTTGATTTTCTAATCGTAGAATAGACTTTCACAGGGTATGTGAAGGTCTTCTTTTACAATAGATGATACAAAGGGGTAAGAAAGGAACAGAATATGATACGTTTAGCAACAAAACAGGATGCCGCAAGCATATTAGCAATTTATGCTGAATATGTATTGCATGATAGTGCAACTTTTGAATATGAAGTGCCTTCCCTTACGGAATTTGAACAACGTATGGAAGTGATACAACAGGTATATCCATATCTGGTCTATGAAGAGGAAGGAAATATTTTAGGCTATGCTTATGCGCATCGTTATAAGGAGCGTGCGGCTTATCAATGGGATGTGGAATTAAGCGTATATGTCAATAAGGATGTTCATGGAAAAGGTATTGGCAGTATGCTGTATAAAGTATTATTTATTTTATTAAAGAAACAGCAGGTACATCATGCATATGCCTGTATCACTTCTCCCAATCCGAAAAGTGAGCGTATGCATGAGCGGTTAGGATTTCAATTAGTGGCTAGATTTCCTCATACCGGCTATAAATTTGACAAGTGGTTGGATGTTGTTTGGATGGATAAAGAATTACTTTCACCAGGTGTACCTCAACCAATCGTGCCATTGGCATCCTTCATTGAACAATTGCCAAAGAATCTAAGCGAACTTTTAAACAAAGACAATGAGCCTATAAAATAAATCATAAAAAGAGCAGCTTGCATGGAATGATTTCTAATGTGACCTCCAAAAGTTAGACTTAAAATCTAACGAATGAAGGTTGCATCCTTCCTGTAGCTGCTTTTTATCTGTTTGGGGTTTTGTGCCTTTCCTTTTTAAAAGGTGATTCTTTCATGGGGTTTCCAATATGTTAGCCCAATTTGTCAAAAGTTATTCTTTCATGAGTTTTTTAATAGGTTAGTCCAGCTTTTTAAAGGTATCCTTTCTTCGCGTTACCAATACGTTTATCCAATTTCTTTAAAAATTATTCTTTGATAGGCTTTCCGATATGCTTGTCCAATCGCCATTGCGGCGCACTGCCATCATCTGCCCAATATTCATCCAAAGAAATAATTTTATCCTGTTGTAGCTTCAGAAAGGAAACAACATGATAGGAAGCAGTTTGATCTTTTGGATAAACAAGTGTAACACTAATGATCAAATCATCAAGTAACTCTACTCTTTCTACGACCCCATCCCAATCTCCCGGATATTCGCAATTCGCAATAATATATTCATCAAGCGTAAATAGTTCATTGGTACAATGCCAACAAATCCTCGCATCCTGATGAAAATAGTTTCTGATTTCCTGCTCATCCTGTTTTAGGACGGCTTTCCAAAATTCATAGATGTTCATAAGATAACTCCTTTATCAATTATATAGATATAGTATGACATCAGAAAAGCGATAACACAAGGGTAACAAACGATTGTTAGAATAGCAACTGCTTTTTCTATTCACTGACCTCATTCATATAAGCAGTTAACTTGCGAATGAATGTTTGATAATCTTGACAGTTGATGAGATCTTTTAAAAAAGCCGGTTCACTAAGAATCTCAATCAACTGATCAAAGATCTGGGCAAATATTTGTCTGCTGTCATCATGTACGCCTAGTAAGGTGACAATATGCACCTCATGCACTCCCCATTGCATACCATCTGGACAAAGGACGACACTTATAAAGCTTTTTTTAGCGTTATCACCAAGTGAATGAGGAACGGCAGCGTCCTCAAAGGCGGTGCTTGACATATGCTCACGAGCAAAGACATCCTGTGTAAAGGAAGCTTCGGCATAATCCAGTGCAATCGCATCGTTACAAAGCTTTTGAATGAGCTGGGTACGATCTAAGTGAACATCCGTATAAAATAAGCGAGGATCAAATAAATCAAATAGAAAATCTTTCAGCTTCTGTTTGTTTTTTTCGGATAACATCTTAGAAATGGTAGTTTCCAATAAGGCCATATCTTTATTTGTAAGAAATGGATGAATTAACACATATGGCTGAGGAAATCTTGCCTCTACTGTTGAAATAATCAAATCTGCATGCAGCATGTTGGGCTGATAGGAAGGCATAGAAACGGCATATTTTATCGTTATCTTATCTTCAAAATGACGGCTGATCTTCTCTAAGGTATGTTGATGAATGCTGTAATAATCGGCATATAAAAAGAGAATCGTTAACTTGTTTTTTGATTGCACATTGTTTTCAAAGTAACTGCCGATGTGAAAAGAAATAAAGGTAATTTCATCCTCATTCAACACTACATCATAATTTTCTTTAAACTGTTGGGCAATATAAACGGCAATATCATAAATCAAGGGATACGTTGCCTTGATCTTAGCGGTCAATGGATTTTTGGCATAATAGTTATGTGCAACACGATTAAACAGATTCTTAACATGGATGGTGAATTTCGCAATAAATTCTTCATCAAAGGCATCCAGTAAATAGCGCTCTTCAACATTGTGAATCACGGCATGGGCGATATCAATATATTTCTGTTCAATAAAAGATGAAATATTAGAGCCATTAATAAAAGAATAATCAATCATCGTTGTATTGTTCGAGATAATAAGCGTCAAATTATAAACTTCAGCATCATTCATATGGATTTGATAGTTTTTCTCAATATACTGTTTTATTTCCTGTGCCACAAGATATTGTTGTGAATCAAGAAACGGTGTGAAATCGACTTGATCATTTAACTCACAGGCATTACGGATACGATCAATCATGACAATAAGATGCAATGCCGTATTATTTAGTGTATAATCATTCGCAAATACATTATTGCGTGAAAAAATATCGGCAAGATTTTTACGGAAATCCCAAAAATGATAATGATAAGTCAATAAACGCACTTCATCTTTTAAGACAAAATTATCATACGTATCACTGGAAATTAAGCGGCTCATTAATCGCCGTTTATCTTTTTCACTGCCTTCTAAATATAACAAATCATGATCTCTGCGTATGGTTACATTACAGCTAGAAACAATCTTACGGATACTGCGAATATCATTTTCAATCGTAGACTCACTTACAAATAATTCATCCGCTAGATCAAATAGATCAATACCATCTTGTGAAGAAATAAGTTTTTGAATGATCAGATTTTGCCGTGTTTGCGGGGTTTCCACATTTTGACTTCCTTTTTCCCGATAAGCTAAATATTGCTGAGCACTGTTTAATCGATACCCTTTATTTGATGATATTACTAAAGGACTTGTTTCATTCTCATTTAGTGAACTGACATATTTACGTATCTGACGTGTGGAAACATGAAGCAGTGAAGATAGCTCACCGGCAGCTACCCAATGTTCATAATGGTGCCAGAGATAGTCTAACAAGATTGAGATATTATCCTTCATATGTCTATTCACTCTCCTATGCAAGGCCCCCAGATACTCTTCATCATTATATATGTACACGATAAGTATAAAGTATAAGTAATCTTTGCTCAAATTAAAAAAGTTCCTACTGCACGGAACTTTTCTGATTTGTCTTGTTATACTGTGTTCGCTATACTGAGGGTGTGATAAGGAAAGGAGGACAGTTATGTGATTGGCAAATATGAAAAAGAGATATATCGTCGCTGAATATGACTTCAGACAAGTACGGGAATACTTTGATACATCTCTCTTATATCATAACACCAATCCAGATAAAAATCATTCATAATTATAAAGGAGAAGATCATGAAGAACATTTTATTAGTTTGTGGCACCGGTGCGAGCAGCGGTTTCATGGCCAAAAACATTCGCCAGGCAGCGAAAGCTCGCAATATTGAAATTGGCGTAAAAGCTAGAAGTGACTCTGTTGTAGAGGATTATATTGAAGATATTGATCTATTGTTGGTAGGACCACATCTTAGCTACATGCTGCATGATTTAGAGGATATTGCAGATCCATTTGGTGTTCCTGTTCAGATTATCCCCAAAGATGCATATGGGGAATTGGATGGCGATGCCGTTCTTGATTTTGCTTTACCTTTTCTAAAAGATGAGAAAACGCATGAACGTTAATGGTAGAATGCTTGCTTAATAAACGATGGTATCGTAGGAATGTTTATGAGCAGATACGTTAGAAATAATTCCCTGATGAACTATATACATTGGATAAGATTGCCATAGCATGTTAAATTAAGCAAGCGGTTATTTTGTAAAAGGTGATTAAGAAATAGAATCACGAGGAGAAAACATATGAAAAAATTCATGGATTGGATGACAGATAAATTCGCACCGAGAATGAATAAGCTCGCAAGAAATCCGTGGATTGCCTCTGTCCAGGAGGCTATCCTGACTGCGATGCCTATGATTTTTATTGGTTCATTTACGACCGTATTGACCGCTTTTGGCGGCTTGATTGAAGGATTTCCGGATTTTAGCCCACTTTCTACTTTTTCCCTGGGCTTATTATCCTTATACTTAGCATATTTAGTACCATATCTGCTGATGGAAAAGAAACGCCATAATAAAACGAAAAAAGAAGCAGGATTGGCTGGTATCGGATTCTTTTTGATGTTAGTATCTCCAACCTTTGATGAGGCAGGAAATATTTTGTTTCAAAGTTCTACTTTAGGAAATGGCGGTATGATTGCAGCATTGATTGCCGGCTTGTTTGTCGGTTTTGTGATGAATGCTTTTTCTACTCATTCCTTCTTTAAGGAAGACAGCGCTATTCCAGATTTTATCACCGTATGGTTTGATACATTAATTCCGATACTGATGATTTTATTTGTTGGCTGGCTCTTTACTTTCCAGCTCCATATCAGTATCTTTGATTGCATTTATACATTATTCTCACCAATCTTAAAAGCCGGTGACAGTTTCCTTGGTTTTGTAGTCTTATACTTTGTTGGATATACCTTCTTATACACGTTTGGTATTTCTACCTGGGTCATTTATCCGATTGAGTCGGCATTGATCCTGCAAGGAATTGCGGCGAATCAGGCAGCGGTAGCAGCCGGAAATGCTGCCAGTGTTATCAATGCGGATGGAGTATCTTATTATTTTACGCTTGGTGGAGGCGGCTGTACCTTGGCTTTAGGTCTTATGATGTTGTTTATGGCAAAATCGAAAAAGTGTAAGGTCATCGGAAAAGCCAGTCTGGTACCAAACTTATGTAACATCAATGAACCATTGGTATTTGGTGCACCAATCGCCTTTAACCCGATTCTGATGGTACCGATGTGGATCATTGGTTTACTAGCACCGGCCTTGACCTGGTTTGCCTTATATTTTGATTTATTGCCTAAAGTAACGACTTTATTCTCCTTCTGGTATTTGCCTGGACCTATTTGTTCCTATGCTGTAGGAGGTATGGTTGGATTGATCTTTACCTTATTTATTTTCGTCTTATCTTGGATCATCTATTATCCATTCTTTAAGGTATACGATAAGCAATGTGTACAGAAAGAAGCAGAGGATGAAGCACAAAAAGCAAAATTAGCAGCACGTAAAAACGCAAGACAGGAAACAAACAATGCATAAGAAGGAAGATTTATTATGGATAAAACAACGATTGAACAATTAAATAGTGCTGCGATGCAGATTATTCTGCATGCCGGGGATTGTCGGAATTTGCTCAATGAAGCAATCAATGATCTGTTAGATGATAAAAGTGAAGAAGAAGTAAAAGACAAGATCATGCAGGCAAAGAAAGAAATCACGAAAGCACATGTTATTCAAACGGATATGATACAAAGCTCAATCAATGAGGAAGAGCTGCAGACAACCTTATTATTCACCCATGCACAGGATACGCTGATGACTATCAACAGTGAAGTAAATCTGGTACAAAGCATGATTCGTCTGTATCGTAAGTTGGAGAAATAAGATGAAACGTAAAATTACAGGATTTCCGAAAGACTTTTTATGGGGTGGTGCCATTGCGGCCAATCAAGCAGAAGGTGCTTGGAACATTGATGGGAAAGGACCCTCTATGGCGGATATTGAAATCCTTCCAGAGCAGTATGATCGCCATAAGGTAGTCGGATTTGCTCATACTGCCAAACAGATAGAAGAAGCATTAGCGGATACCAAAGGCTATTATCCACGCCGGCATGGCATTGACTTTTATCATACGTATAAAGAAGATCTGGCATTGATGAAAGAAATGGGGTTTACCTGTTTTCGAACATCCTTTAACTGGACACGCATCTTTCCACAAGGAGATGAAGAACAGCCAAATGAAGAAGGTTTAAAGTTTTATGATGATTTGCTGGATGAGATGCTGAAAAATGGTATAGAACCAATCATGACGGTTTCACATTATGAAATGCCTATTCATCTGATTACCAAGTATAAGGGCTGGTATGCCCCTGAAATGATTGATTTCTTTGTGAAATATTGTAACGTGCTATTTGAACGTTATCATAATAAAGTACACTATTGGATCCTATTGAACCAGATCAACTCTTTACAGAGCTGGGGAGAGTTTGCCAGTTTGGGAATGGTGCAGGATGGTTATGAAGATTGGGAAAGTGCTAAATATCAGGCAACGCACCATCAGTTTGTGGCATGTGCTAAAGCCACACAACTTGCCCACGCCCTTGATCCTTCCTTGCAGATTGGAATGATGTTGGGGGATGATGCCTTATATCCGGCAAGCTGTAAACCAGAGGATGTCTTTGCCAACACCCAGCAGATGCAGATGAGTTTATACTTTTATTCCGATGTCTTATTACGCGGAGAATATCCGGGTTATGCGTTGCGCTATTTTTACGATCATGATATCCATGTGATGATCAAAGAAGAGGAAGAACAGCTGTTAAAAGAGAATACCGCAGATTTTCTATCATTTTCGTATTACTTTA
Source organism: Longicatena sp. (assembly GCF_982403165.1). NCBI lineage: Bacteria > Bacillati > Bacillota > Erysipelotrichia > Erysipelotrichales > Erysipelotrichaceae > Longicatena > Longicatena sp. The sequence continues at coordinate 50,595 of NZ_CEVYEL010000012.1, read as the reverse complement.
CCCGCATCACAAAGGCCAAAGATCCTACCCATCCCAAAGAGAACCCCTACTTAGAAAAATCTATCTGGGGCTGGGCAGTGGATCCATTAGGATTTCGCAACTCATTAAATTTGTATTGGGATCGTTATCAAATACCAATTTTTATCGCTGAAAATGGACTGGGTGCATTAGATGAGGTCGTAGATGGAAAGATTCATGATCCTTATCGTATCGCCTATTTACAGACACATATTGCGGCGATGAAAGAAGCCATTAAGGATGGCGTACAGGTGTTTGGCTATGCATCTTGGGGACCTATTGACATCATCAGTTGTTCGCAAGGGGAAATGAGTAAACGCTATGGATACATTTATGTCGATTTGGATGATCGTGGACATGGCAGTGGGAAACGACTGCGTAAAGATTCTTTCTATTGGTATCAACATGTCATAATGACAAATGGAGAAGATTTGTAAAGAAAGGGACGCATACAATCGTCCCTTTGCTTCAACATGAACATAGTATGAACAATATGTGACAAGGAGAATTGAAATGAAACAAGTAAAAACAGGATTTCCGAAAGCTTTTTTATGGGGAGGCGCCATTGCGGCAAATCAGGCAGAAGGAGCATTTCTAGAAGGTGGGAAAGGATGGAGCGTTGCGGATATCTTAAAAGTACAAGATGCTGGTGATTTGAAAAAGAAATCAAATAAAGAAACGAGCAGAAACGATATTGATTTCGCTTTACAGGATAAAGAAGGATATTATCCTAAACGCTATGGGATTGATTTCTATCATACTTATAAGGAAGATCTAAAGCTTTTAGCAGGGATGGGATTGAAAACATTTCGCACTTCTATTAGCTGGTCACGTATCTTCCCTAATGGAGATGATTCTCAACCGAATGAAGAAGGTTTACGCTTTTATGATGCATTGCTGGATGAAATCATAAAAAACGGCATGGAGCCCCTCATCACTTTATCGCACTATGAGATGCCACTGCATTTGGCAACACACTATCAGGGCTGGTATAATCGTAAGACGATCACTTTCTTTGTGAACTATTGTGAAACCGTTATGCGTCGGTATAAAGATAAGGTAAAATATTGGATCGTAGTGAATCAGATCAATCTGATACATCATGAATCTTTTAATCATCTCGGTATTCCCAGTGATACAGTAGAAAACCTTATGGAAGCAAAATACCAGGCCATTCATCATGAATGCACAGCAAGTGCGCTTGTCACTAAGCTTGCCCATCAGATCAATCCAGACTTTCAGGTAGGGATGATGGTATATGATGGATTGAGTGAACCATTAACATGCAAACCAGAGGATGTTTTTGCGAACATGCAGCGCAATCAAAGAGAATATTTCTTTACCGATTTATTGCTAAGGGGAGAATATCCGGGCTATATGCTGCGCTATTTTAAAGAGCATAACATTCATTTAGATATCCGTGAAGAGGATGAGCAAGTATTAAAAGAGCATCCGGCTGATTTTCTTGCGTTATCCTATTATTATACATGTGTATCATCAAAAGAAAGCAATGACAAACAAGATATTAATGATGATGGGGCCATCGTAAATCCTTATATTGATGCAAGTGAATGGGGCTGGGGCATTGATCCTCTTGGATTAAGAACCGTATTAAATTACTATTATGATCGTTATCAAAAACCAATCATCATCGCAGAGAATGGTTTTGGCACGTATGATGAAATCAGCAGTGATGGAAAGATTCACGATGAACGCCGTATCGCTTATTTACGTGAGCATATTCGCAATGTGAAGGAAGCTATCATGGACGGGGTAGATGTGATTGGTTATTATCCATGGGGACCTATTGATATTATTAGCTGTTCATCCTCAGAAATGAGCAAGCGCTATGGATTTATTTACGTGGATCAGGATGATTATGGAAATGGCAGTAAGCGTCGTATCAAGAAAGATAGCTATGACTGGTATCGAAGTGTCATTGCCAGCAACGGGGAAGATCTATAAGTGTTTCCCTTTCGTTTGATTGCCTGTGATATTGATGGCACATTGAGCATGGACAATACATTATCATTGCGCAGCGTACATACCTTACAGAAACTACAACAACAAGGAGTTTCAATCGTGCTATGCAGTGGGCGCAGTTATCCGGATGTGTTAAGTTTGCGAAATCAACACTTGCTGGCTTTGGATATGTTGTTATTAAACGGCGCAATGCAGGTAAACGCAAAAGGGCAGATTCTTCATACGACTGCGATAAAAAAACAAAGCGCAAAGATGATTCTTCAGATGCTGCAAAAAGAACCTATCGCAATCGGTTGTTATGATGAGACCCATATTTATTCTTTAGAAGAAGAGGATCGGCCTTCCTTTCAAAAACACTATTTGCAAAGTTTCACGGATACCACACCGGTGATGTCTTGTTTTAAGACGATTACGGAAACAGACTTACCTAAAACCATTTTAAAAATAGAACTTTTGGAAAAGGATGAAGAAAACCGCCAACGCTTACAAACACGACTATCCACCTTGCAAGAGGTAAAGGTAACAACTTCCGGATGGGATAATTTGGAAATCACTTCGCCGCTAGTATCGAAAGGGACAGCTTTACAAATCTATGTTGCTCAACACGGTTTCACAAAAGAGGAAGTTTTAGTATTTGGCGACAGCGAAAATGATCTTTCCATGTTTTCCTGTTTCCCTAACAGTGTTGCTGTAGCAAATGCCTGTACGCAAATAAAAAATGCTGCTCGTTATCATTGTAAAGAGGCAAAGGAAGATGGGGTCGTACAATTTCTTGAAATGCTTATAAAACATACTGTTTAAGTACAGTGTGTTTTTTTTTGACAGCAAATGTTGTAGAGCCACCTGCATAAGGAAAAGATAAAAAGTAGGATATTTGTTTAAATTTTCATTGTTTTCGCAATCGTTTCTGAAGACATTCTTGCGAAATTGTGATATTTCCATAAAATGATTGTGATAAAAACAAATATCTTCTATAATAGATACGGTGATTTTATGGAAGAATACATATTGAAAACAAGAGAAGATGGAACGACGATTACCGTGCGTGATTTACAGCTGAAATTGTTAGAGATGCTGAAAGATATAGATGTTGTATGCCGCAAGCACAAAGTCCAATACTGGCTGACAGGTGGCAGCTGCTTAGGTGCTGTACGTCATAAAGGCTTTATTCCTTGGGATGATGATGCGGATATCGGTATGCTGTATGAGGATTATCTGAAACTGTTAGAAGCCGTTAAGGATCTGGATCCTAAGAAGTACATCGTACAAAGCTTTGAAACACATAAGGAATACAATGTGTTGATTCCGGCGATGAAGATTCGTTTAAAACATACGTATTGTGAAGAATACAATGCGTTATTAAAAAACAAATGCAAAGACAGTGATGGCATTTTTATCGATGTTTTCATCATTGACTATGTGAGTGAGAATCATGTAAAAGATTTTGTGTGTCGCTGCCGCAATGGAATCTTGATGCTCTTGATTGCCGCATTGGAAAATCTACATATCAATCCATTGCCATTAAAGAAACGCTATGTGCGAAATGCGCGTAAGTATGGTAAGCAAAATCAAGACAGCCCAATGATCGGTTTTGATCTGACATGGTGCTTTAATTCTTTCTTCCATCCGGTCGTATATCCAAAGGAAAGCATTTTTCCGATTCAGTATGTCCCATTTGAAGATACAATGCTGCCAATACCAAAGCGGCCTAAAGATTTGTTGGATGCAGAAGTATCCGTGAATCATATGAGCTATCCGCCGAAAAAAGATCAACAGCCAAAGCATATTAAGGATATTGCATTTTAGAAACGATGACGTAATGACTTTTTCATGCTTATGAAAATGCATAGCATGGAGACGATATTTCTTATTAAAAGCTAGCTTATGGTAAAAATAAAATATCGTAAAACATAGTAAAAATTGTGAGGAGGTAGAAGACATGGCATATGTACCAAGACAGAGAAGATATAAAGTGCGCTGGAAGGTAGTGGCTCCACTGCTTGTTTTAATTGCGTTGATCGTGTATCTTTTAATTGGCATGTTTCTGCCTTCCAATCATCAAGAAGTAAAGAAATTCACGGTGTGTGGATTGAATGAGGAACAGACGATCAAAGCATTGCATAAGACAAGTAAAGAAACGATTAGCGTTTCGGATTATTTGTATTATGGAGAATCTTTGGATTTGTATGAAAAGAAATATTCACCGGAAAATAAAGATACGTTGAGTGGGAAAACCGTTGAATTAAAAAACATTTGTGATGGAAAGACAATTTCGATGACAATGGAAAATACAGTTGATCAAAAGATCTTATTAGATGAAATACCGGAAGGATATTATGAGGTTTCCATCATTGATAATCTAGTAAAAAAGCGTGTGATTTTTCAACAGCCTTTAAAGGAAAATGCATTTTATACGGCACAGCGTAAAGGAAAGGTCAATAAAGTTTCCTTAATTGCAGATACGCAGCTGTTAAAGGATTATCAGATCACCCTGGATAAAAACTATCTTTTCTTACAAGTAACTTCACAGACGCCGCGCAAAGGGGATATTGATGTGTTGATTGATCCGTTTGGAATGAATACGGATTTAACGTGGTTGCCGGATGAAGGCTCAAAGGTCAATGGGTTAAATGAAAATGATGAAATGTATAAAACAGCGGTTTTAATGAAAAAGGAATTAGAAGAAAAATATGGATTGCGTGTTGCCATTACAAAGGCAAGTAAAGATGAAAAAGGGAAAGCCTATGGCAGTGATGGCCGTTTAGCAAAAGGTTATAAGCAGCATGCAAAATATTATTTGTTCTTACGCTTCAGCAATTATGCCAACGATACGATTCGCGGCTTTGAAATAGCGCATAGTTATTATTCCAGCAAGACACTTGCCAGGAATTTGACCTATGGTGTACATAAGAACTTAAAAATGCCACTGTCACCGATGTATACTGGTTCCGATGCCGGTATCGTTACCGGGTTATTGGCCGAAGGGGCAGATGGTAAAACGATATATGATACGAATTTATATTTAAGAGAAAGTGGTGGAAGAGCAACACTGGCAGGGAAATACTCAGAAACAAGTCAAGAACAAAATGCTGATTTTGTGAATGCCAATGGCATGCAGGGATTAGAAATTGACTTTGTCTATATATCAAATAAAGAAGATGCAGCGCTGTGGAAAAAACAGAAGAATGCGATTATTAAGGAAACAGCGCGCGCTTTTGCCGAGGGAATCAATGCCGACAACACCACCAGATAAGGCGGGTGAAACAAGATGAAGTATCAAATTCATAAAGGAAGTAAATATTTTGGGGCGAATACGGTATTTGAGGATATTCAATTTGAAATCCGCAATACTGAAAAAATCGCGATTGTGGGAAGAAACGGATGTGGTAAAACCACCTTATTAAAAGCCATTGCCGAAGTAGAACCGTTGGATAAAGGGGATATCCATAAGGAAAACAATCTGACAATCGGTTATTTAGCACAGACGACGTTTGAAAATGAGCATGCCTGTGTCAAAGAAGAATTGGAAACAGCCTTTGCGAAGGTAAAACGCATAGGTAAACAGCTGGAAGAAATCAGTGAGCAGATGGTATACGACCATAGTGAAACCATCTTAAATAAATACGCCAATTTGCAGCAGCAATATGAGGATTTAGGCGGTTATACATACCATAGTGATATGATGACTGTCTTCACTAAGTTTGGGTTTCAGGAAGAAGATTTAAAACGTGAAGTTGCTACATTTTCCGGAGGACAGAAAACCCGATTGGCCTTTGTCAAGCTATTGTTAAGCAAACCGGATATCTTGTTGTTAGATGAACCTACCAACCATTTGGATATCGAAACGATTGAATGGCTAGAAGGTTATGTGAAACGCTATCCCAAAGCGGTTGTCTTAGTTAGTCACGATCGTATGTTTCTGGATGATGTTGTTGATGTCGTATATGAATTGGAATATGGTGTGATGCGTCGCTATCCGGGTAATTATACAAACTATGTTAATACCAAGAAAAGTGATGTTGAACAACAAAAATCAGCGTATGCGCGCCAACAAAAAGAAATACAGCACATGGAAGAACTCATTGAGAAATTCCGTTATAAGAAAAATAAAGCAGCCTTTGCGCAGAGTAAAATCAAATACTTAGAACGTATGGATAAAATTGAAGATCCCAATGTCGATGAAAAACGGTTTCATGCCCGTTTTACCCCAAGGGTACGTGGCGGCAAGCGGGTCTTAGAGGTCAAGGATTTAACCATCGGTTACGATCTGCCGTTGTGTACGATTACTTGCGATATTCTGCAAGGGGAAAAAGTTGCCATAATCGGCCCAAATGGGAAAGGAAAGTCAACCTTTTTGAAAACCTTGATGGAACAGGTTTCACCATTATCCGGTGAATTCTTATTCGGACACCAGATTGAGGTAGGTTATTTTGATCAGGAGCTTGCACAATTCGATACCAATAATACGGTATTAGAAGAGGTGTGGAACGATTTCAGTGAACTGAATCGAACAGAGGTACGCACAGCACTGGGATGTTTTTTATTCAGTGGAGAAGACGTATTTAAAACAGTAGACTGTCTATCCGGAGGAGAAAAAGTTCGTCTATCCTTTGTAAAGCTAATGCTGTCACATCCTAATTTTCTGATGATGGATGAGCCAACCAATCATTTGGATCTAATTGGAAAAGAAGCCTTAGAGGATGCTTTGTGTGATTATGAAGGCACAATGCTATTTGTGAGTCATGATCGTTACTTTATCTCAAAGTTGGCAACTGCGGTATTGGTCATTGATAATGGGAAGGCAACATATTATCCGATGCGTTATCAAGAATATATGCATAAAGATGAGGAACATGTACAGGCCGTTAAAACCGTTGAGAAAAAAGAAACAAAAAAAGTGGATAGAGGGATTCATTATGATCGCGAAGTAAAAAAACTGGAAAAGAAAATTGCAGAAAAGGAAAAAGAACTGGAAGCACTCAGAGAGCTGCGTTTTGATCCGGAATATTATCACGATTATCAAAAAATGCGTGATTTAGATGATAAAATTGATGACGTACATAATGAAATTGAAAATTTCATGAAGAAATGGGAAGACTACAGCGAGAAACTGGAACAGTAAGAAAGAAGGATCTTCATATGAAACCATTTGAAACATCATTGCTTGGTCGTATGGAATTAAACAACCGCATAGGTATTCCGGCGATGTGTACGTATATGGCAAAGGGCGATGGCATAGCCAATTTGCACCATATAGCTCATTATGAAACACTAGCGAAAGGACGCCCTGCCTTTATCGTACAAGAGGCAACGGCCATCGCAGCAGAAGGCTATATCAGTGACGCTTGTTTAGGAATCTTCACGCCGCGACAGCGAGAACCATTAAAGGATATCGTTGAAGTCGTACATGATTATGGGGTGAAATTAGGAATTCAACTGAATCATGCCGGTATGAAAAGTAAATGTGCAGCCCATAAGGTATCCGCCATGGATAATGCAGATGTACATGCGTTGACAGCAGAAGAAATTCATCGCATTGTTGTTAATTTTGAATTTGCTGGTAAATGGGCAAAAGAGCTTGGCTATGACTTTGTGGAAATTCATGCGGCACATGGTTATCTGATCAATCAATTTTTATCACCGCTTACCAATCAGCGAACGGATCTTTATGGTGAGGATAGAACCTTGTTGTTAAAGGAAATCATCACCGGTGTACGCTCTACATTTGAAAAAGATGTCATCGTTCGTATATCAGCAGAAGAGTATGAAGAAGATGGCTTGCATATAGCCGATATGAAAGATATTGTGGAAGCTATAGAAAGTTGTGGTGCTGCCGCAATTTCTGTATCCAGCGGAGGATTAAACAAACATCCGATACAGACCTATCCGATGTATCAGATTCCATATGCACGAGCTATCAAACAAATGACTTCTTTGCCGGTAATGGGCGTTGGCCTAATCACAAAGGAAGAAGAAATTGAAACCATTCTGACACAGGAAGATTGTGATTATGTATTATTAGGAAGAAAATTGCTGCGCGATCCTTATTTTCTATTATCTTGGCAAGATGCTTTCGGTCTATTGACAGAAGAAAACATAGGCGAATGTCTGTATCGCGGCATACATAAACATGGTGAATAACATCATGTTTTTTTTGTTCAAAAAGCAGAAACAGATAGAAAGATAGGATCATTGTGGAAAAGGAAAATAGGTTTAAGAAACCTATGTGATCTTCTTGAGAGAATGGTCAGTTATTTTTAAAACCTTGTTAGCAGTCATGGGTATAAAAAAAGGAAATCCGTGCATCTTAACAACAGGTGATATTATGAAGTATACAGATCGATGTAAACAACTGAATGAGAAACTGCGTTTGCAGGAAAATTTTGATATTGTTGCGAAAACTTTGCAAGTGCAGGATGTTCATATGACATTATATTTTGTTGATGGTTTTGTTAAAGATGAAGTATTAGAGAAAATGATGGAATTCTTATTAAAGGCAGATATGAAAACAACGGTACAACAGGAAAGTGTTTATGTATTTTGTGATCGTTTTGTCTCCTATTTAGAAACCGATGTGGTTGCGGAGGAAGAGAAACAGATTACAGCGGTATTAAGCGGTTCGGTATTAATGATCGTTGATGGCTATGAAGAAGGCATTGTGATTGATGCCAGAACATATCCTACCCGCAGTATGGCTGAGCCCGAAGATGATCGAGTCTTACGCGGCAGCCGTGATGGCTTTGTGGAAACGTTGGTCTTTAATACAGCCTTAATTCGCCGCCGTATCCGTGACACACGCTTACATATGGAATATCACAGTGTCGGTTCTATCAGTAAAACGGATATTGTCTTATGTTATATGGAAGGGTTGGCAGATGATGCATTGGTGCAGGATATTCGCCATAAGTTATCGCAGATACAAGTAGAAGCGTTAACCATGGCACAGGAAAGCATTGCCGAAGCACTTGTCCCACATAAATGGTTAAATCCTTTCCCTAAGGTTCGCTATAGTGAACGTCCGGATGCTGCAGCCAGTAATGTCCTAGAAGGAAAGGTCATCGTTATGATTGATAATTCACCTTCGGTACTCATTTTACCAACGACTTTTTTTGATTTTGTGCAGGAAGCTCAGGATTATTATCTTCCTCCGATTACCGGAAGCTATTTACGTCTTATTCGAATCATGGTCTTTTTCTTAACTTTGTTTGTGACACCAATCTGGTATTATCTTAACTGCAATCCGGATTTCGCTCCGGATTGGTTTCAATTCGCTTTAATTCAGGATAATATGAATCTTCCTATTATCTTACAGTTGTTAATGCTAGAATTAGGAATAGATGCTTTAAAGCTTGCTAGCTTAAATACCCCAAGCTCCTTAAATTCCTCCTTTAGTATCATAGGGGCATTGATCCTTGGCGATTTTGCGGTCAATGCCGGATGGTTAGCTCCGGAAATAATTTTATATATGGCATTTGTGGCATTAGCAAACTTCACTCAGCCTAGTTATGAATTAGGATATGCCATTAAGTTTATGCGAATGATGATGCTTATCATCATTGCCCTTCTGCCACGTTTTGGACTATGGATCGGGCTAGCCATTATGGCTTTTATTTTAGCATCTAATAAAACGATTACGCATACCTCTTATTTTTATCCCTTATTTCCCTTCCATGCCCATGATTTTAAAATGATTTTTGCACGTAAAAAACTGCGTGGCAAAAGTAGCAATCGTTCCTAATGATCTCTGAAATGCAATGTCATAGCTTCTTCCCTTTTCTGATCCATTAACAGATCGCTCAGACGCATATGGAAATTTCTGTTATAATAGTAAGGAAGGAAAGGGATCTTAATGAAACATAATGCCATGAAAGAAGCCATCAAGGTCTGTGTCGTACAGCTTATCTGCATGCCACTGTTCCTTTATACGTATACTCCGGATAAGCTATTTTTTTGGATGTTACTGCTTTTTATGGACAGCTATCTTTTAAAACACTATCATGTCATGGAATTTGGCCGTATGATGATGTCCAGTACCAAAGAAGAACAAAAGATGTTGACATTTTTGAATATCGGCATCCTTGCAGGCTATACCATTTTGGCATTTAAAAATTTAGCCTTAGCGGGATATCTTGTCCTAAACGATCTCGTGATGAATGCAGTAAGTATTTTTCTATATATGAAATCCATTGAAAAATAAGACGAAGAAGATTTATATAAACTTGATGGCACGTATTCTAATAAAAGTTATGTATATAAGGAATACAAAGCATGAAGAATTGATGGTATCGCTTACCAAATGATTGCTTGGATTCTACATATCCTAGCCCGTATGGCAAGTCAATATGTTTACAACCGAATGAACAAGTAGGAGAAAGTGCTTACGATGGTAAGTAACTTCTCTTTTTTTTAAAACATGGAATTTATAGGTGCGTAAGCGCTGTTTATTATTGGTGTACACATTTCCACAAATGTTTGAAAATGATGAATTGCATTGCGGTGTCATATGGTAATTTTCACAAAAATGTAAACATGTTACACACAATTGTAAAAAATTTCACTCAATTTGTGTGAAAATGACCGAAAAAATATTGTATTTTCAATTCTTTTAGAGTATAATATGGTCATTATCAGGAATGATAGGAGGGAAAAATATGAAAAAGCTATTAACTCTTGCAGTCGCAGCGTTAATGACGGTTTCACTTGCTGGTTGTGGCAGCAGCAAGGCAGAAAACAAACTTGTCGTAGGACAGGACAAAATGAACGGTGAATTCATCGAAGGTTTTGGAAATAACTCTTATGACAAATCCATCCGTGACTTAATTCATGGATACAACCCAGTTATTGTTGACAACGATGGAAACATTAAATGGGAAACGAAGGTAACACTGAAAGGTGAACCTGCAGTTAAGAACAACAAAGACGGTTCTAAAACATTCACAGTTACACTGAACGATGGTTTGAAATGGAATGATGGAAAACCTGTTACAGCAAATGACTATGTAATGACTTACTTGATGCGTGCATCAAAATCTTGGATCGATGCAAATGGTAACCCAACAGGATACGAAATCGAAGGTTACGACGCATTCAGTGCAGGAAAAACAGAAACATTCTCAGGCGTTAAGATGATTGATGATCATTCCTTCTCAATCACAATCGCTGCTAAGAACTTACCTTACTACTGGGAAAAGAACTTCTTGTGGAGTTACCCATTACCAGCTCACGTTGTTGCTAAAGATGTGAAGATCACTAGTGATGACAAAGGTGCTAAGATCGCTAAGAAAGATCAGGCAGCTATCGCTGATTATGTAAAGAATACTTTCTTAAAGAACCCTACCGTAACTTGCGGGCCTTACAAATTTGAAGGCTTCAAGAACCAGCAGGTACAGTTAACTCTGAATAAAGAGTATGCTGGAAACTGGGAAGGTAAAAAACCAAGCATTGAAAAGATTACCGTTAAAGCAATTGACATGGACAAGGATGTAGATACTCTGGTTGCTGGAGAAGTTGACATCGTTGCCGGTGCAGTCGAAGCTGAAAAAATCGATAAAGTAAAAGCACAAGGAGATAAATTCACAATCTCTAGTTACCCACGTAATGGTTATGGTAACATGCCAATATCTTGCTACTATGGAGCTACAAAAGACGTTAACGTACGTCAGGCTTTAGCTTACATCGTAGATACAAACAAGATCGCTCAGGCAGCTATGGGTGCTTATGGTAAACCATGCTACTCTGACTACGGTGCAGCTCAGAAAGTTTATATTGACAACAAAGAATGGGTTGACAAGAACCTGAACACATATTCTTTCTCAATTGCTAACGCTAACAAAGCATTAGACAAATCTGATTATAAGTATGAAAAAGATGGAAAAACTCCATTCGATGCTAAGAAAGCTAGCAAAGATTACCTGCGTTACAACAGCAAAGGTGAAGTTCTGTTGATTTCACACTTAGGTTCTGAAAAGAATACCATTACTGACAATATCAAACTGCAGCTGACAAAGAACGCTCCTCAGGTTGGTATCAAATATGAAATTACAGTTAAAGACTTTGAAACAATGCTGAACATCTATTACCAGAAACAAAAAGCTGAAGTTAAATACAACGTATATAACATGGCATCTGGCTTCAACGAAGTACCAGATCCAGAAGCTGACTACCATGGTAAATATGAAAAAGTAGCAAACTTCAACCCTTATGGTTTAAATGATGCTGAATTGAACAAGGCTATTGAAAACTTGAAAGCATCTAAAGATGAAAAAGAATTTTCAGAAAACTGGAAAGCATATCAGAAACGTTGGAACTACTTATTGCCAACAATTCCAACTTACACGAACGATTACTATGACTTCGCTGCCAGCAAGGTAAAAGGATTCAAGACTACTCCATTCCGTGACTGGGCAAACAGTATCTGCAATTTCTCAATTGAGTAAGCAGTACGTCTGAAGTAATATCGAAACACACGAGGGAGAAGATGGCTCCAAAAAGCTATCTTCTTTCTTAGTGTTTATAAATGAGAGGAGAATTACAATGCTTAGATATACAGTTAAGCGTATCTTGTCATTGATCCCGGTGGTCTTTATTATCTCCATCATGCTGTTTGGTTTAACAAAGCTGATGCCTGGAGACCCTGCGAAGTTAATGGTACAAGGTGGACGACCGGAAACATATGACGCACGAGTAGAAGCAGCAAGAAAGAGTCTTGGACTTGACCAAGATGTTGTAACACAGTATGTAAAATGGATGGGTAACCTGGCACATGGTGACTTAGGTGTATCCTCTACATATCAAACAGAAGTGAAAAACGTAGTTGCAGAACCATTAAAGAATACCGTATTCCTAAACTTCTTTGTTTTGATTTTTTCATTAGGAATCTCTATTTTGGTAGGTATCCGCTCTGCCGTAAAGAAAGGATCGTTCTTCGATCAATTCTGGCAGGTATTCTCATTAATCGGTATGAGTGTACCAACATTCTTCGTCGGTTTATGTCTTATTTTCATTTTCGCCTTCAAATTAGGCTGGCTGCCTTCTTTTGGTATGCCAGAGCAAGGCTTATCTACAGGAGCCTATATTACTTCCTGGTTCAGGCATCTGATCTTGCCTGTTACGACCCTGACCGTCATCCAGTTAGCCGGTACGATGCGTTATGTGCGTAATGCAATGCTGGAAGTATTGAGTCAGGATTTCATCCGAACAGCACGTTCAAAAGGTTTAAGCCAGAAAGTTATCGTATATTCTCATGCTTTCCGCAATGCGTTGATTCCTGTTGTAACCATTGTTATCACACAGATCGGTATGCTGTTTAGTGGTTCCATGATTACAGAAACCGTATTCCAATGGAATGGTTTAGGTTTCATCTTGTTGAAGGGTCTGCAAAAACGTGACTTGTGGCTGGTTGTATCCATGAACCTGTTCTACGTAGTCATTTACTTGATTTCCAATTTTATTGCGGATATCACGTATGCTTTAGTAGATCCACGTGTGAAGTTAGATTAGGAGGATAACAGATGGAAAAGAAAGACAACAAGCAAAAGCAATCAATCTTTTCTTCCTTTGGCAGAATGTTCAAACGTCTGTTCTCCTTTGGTGGAAAGAAAAAAGAATTAAATGTATTTGAAGAGGAAGAAATCAAATCACCTTCTAAGGTCATTTTCTCCAACTTCATACATAATAAGTTTACCATTATTGGTTTGATCTTATTCATTGGTATTTTCAGTTTTGCTTATATTGGCGGTATGTTCCGTCAAATGGATCCGGTTTATCAGGAACCTATCCTGCAAAATATCGGACCGGGTACTGGTTATTTGGATTTCCCTTCAGAATTAGAAGGAAAGAAGATTGTACAAATCAGTTCAGGTATTACATTCTCAGTTGCCTTAACTGATGATGGAAAAGTATATGCCTGGGGTAAAGATACCGATGGAGCTACAGAAGTTCCAAGCAATTTAGGAACGAATGTAGTAAAAATTGCTGCTGGTGACCGTCATGTGGTGGCATTGACAGACAGCGGTGAAGTTATCGGTTGGGGTAAGAACGACTTCCATCAGGCAGAATTGACTTATGAAGCCAAAGCCCAGCTGAAAAGCGATGAAAAGGTTATTGATGTATCGGCAAGTGATAAATATACAGCACTTGTTACGGATAAAGGAAATGTAATTATTTTAGGTGCAACCGGCGCAAACAACATGGATTATGTACCTTCCGAAATTCAAGGAAGAGTTGCGGCTGTTGATGCAAACAGCTACAATATGGTTCTTTTATTAAAAGATGGAACCATCGCAACCATGGGTGTTTCCGGTAATGAATTCTCAGATGTGCCAAAAGAATTAACAGATGGCAGCATTAAAATCGTAAAAGCAAAAATGTCTTATGCAAACGGTATTGCGCTTGATGACCAAGGCAAGATCCATGTATGGGGTGCAAATGGCGATAATATGCGTGATGGTGTGCCGGCAATCAATGAAAAAGTCGTTGATGTATCCGGAAGCCGTAATGCGTTATTTGCTGTTAGTGAAAGTGGTAAAGTGTATGCATGGGGAAATGATGACTTAAATGATATCAGTGTACCTAGCAGTGCAACGAATATCAAGCAGGTTTTCAGTGGTTATTTCCAAAATTATGCTGTGGATAACAACAATGAAATCCACGCATGGGGAAATGATGGTTATGTATTAGGTACAGACGCTCAAGGTCGTGATTATTTCACACGTTTAATGCATGGTGGTCGTGTTACCTTAGTTGTTGGTATCATCGCAGTTATCATTGAAACCGTTCTTGGTTTATTGATCGGTATGATTTCCGGATTTAAAGGCGGCAAGGTTGATAATCTGCTGATGCGTTTTACGGAAATCGTAAGTTCTGTTCCATTTATGCCTTTGGTTATCACCTTATCGGCATCACTTGGAAATGATTTATCAACAGATCAGAAAATGTATCTGATTATGATTATCTTGGGTGTTATCTCCTGGCCAGGTATGGCACGATTAGTACGTGCACAGATCTTGATCGAACGTGAAAAGGACTTCGTACTTGCTGCGCGTGCTTTGGGTATTAAAGAAGGCTCTATCATTGTTCGTCATATCTTACCAAACGTTATGAATATCTGTATCGTAAATATGACCTTAAGTTATGCCGATAAGATGCTGATGGAGGCTGCATTATCCTTCCTGGGCTTTGGTGTTCAAGAACCGATGCCGTCGTGGGGTAACATGTTAAATGGAGCGCAGCGAGCAATCGTTATCGAGAACTATTGGTGGCAATGGATCACACCTGCTGTCTGCGTCGTGATTGCCGCATTGGGTGTTAACCTGGTCGGTGATGCATTACGTGAAGCCTTAGATCCAAAAGAGAATGAGAAGTAGGGGTGAAGAACATGAAATTACTGGAAATTAATAATCTGCACACCTATTTTGATACCAAAAAAGGTCTGATTAAGGCAGTCAACGGTGTTAGCCTGTCGATTGAAGAAGGTCGTACACTTGGTGTAGTAGGTGAGTCTGGCAGTGGTAAAAGTCAGACAGCAATGAGTATCTTGAAATTATTTGAAAATAATCAGAAAATATATGAAGGTGAAATCAAGTTCGAGGGTAAAGTCATTTCTGAGCTTAGTGAAAAGGAAATGCAGAAAATTCGTGGTAACGATATCTCTGTTATCTTCCAAGAGCCAATGACGTCTCTGAACCCGGTATTTACTGTTAATCGTCAGATTAGTGAAGTTCTGATGTTGCATCAGGGCTTAAATAAGAAGGAAGCAGAAGCACGCAGTATCGAAATGCTGAAACAAGTAAAAATCGCCAATCCGGAAACTGTCAACAAATCCTATCCATTCCAATTATCCGGTGGTATGCGCCAGCGTGTCATGATTGCCATGGCACTTGCTTGTAAGCCAAAACTGTTAATTGCCGATGAACCGACAACTGCACTGGATGTTACGATTCAGGCGCAGATCTTAAAACTGATGAATGAACTAAAAGCTGAAACAGGTACAGCAATCATGTTTATCACGCACGATCTTGGAGTTATCAATCAGATGGCAGATGATGTTGCCGTTATGTATTGTGGTCAGGTCGTTGAAACTGCACCTGTTGACAATATCTTTATGGATAGCGAATATATCCATCCATATACAGAAGGACTGCTGACATCCATTCCGCGTTTGAATACCAAGCGTGGTGAAAAACTGGATGTTATCCCTGGTTCTGTGCCGCATCCGTTAGCATTGCCACAAGGATGTAAATTTGCTCCTCGATGCAAATATGCCACAGAGAAATGTCGAAACGAAGAACCTGAGTTGAAGGAAATCGGACCTAATCATCAGATTCGTTGTTTCTTCCCTGTCAAAAGAGGAGGTAACAAGTAATGGAAAAGAAAAAACTGATTGAGATAGCAAATCTGCGACAGTATTTTCCTGTCAAGAAAGAATCTTTATTACAGAAAGAACAGCTGTATGTAAAGGCAAATGACGGTATCACCATTACGATCCATGAAGGCGAAACTTATGGACTAGTTGGTGAATCCGGCTGTGGTAAGTCAACCTTAGGACGTGTCTTGTTGCAATTATATGATCAGACACGCGGTGATACGGTATACTTTGGACGTACGGTATATGAATATCAGCCAAAGTATTATGAAAAAGATTTAAATGACTTGGCCAAATTACATGAAAAAGCGAAGCATTTAGAAAGCAAAATCAATAACGAAGATCCAAATCATACATCTGTTGATGCTTATGATGACGCAATGCGCCATTTATATCGTTTATGTGGTGGTCTGGTTTTCTCTGACAATTATAGTGAAGTATCCAAACTATTATTGGAAGAATATAAGGCCGGCTGTAATGTTGCACAGCTGGAAAAGAAAAATGCCAGTGCAGAAGAACTTAAAGCAGCAGAAGCGAAGCATGATGCCATCTTAAAATCCATTGAACAGATGAAAGACAGCTATCGCTCAAACGAGAACTTTGCTAAGATTGATGCGATGTGGGAACATGGTATTGAATTACCAAGATTGACAAAAGAAGAAATGCGCATCTTACGTGAGGATCTTCAGATTATTTTCCAGGATCCATATTCTTCTTTGAATCCTCGTTTAACTGTCGGACAGATTATTTCGGAACCATTAGTTGGACAAAAGAAATTTAAAAAAGGAAGTAAAGAGTTAGAAGATTACATTAT
The DNA here is from genome assembly GCF_982403165.1 of Longicatena sp. NCBI lineage: Bacteria > Bacillati > Bacillota > Erysipelotrichia > Erysipelotrichales > Erysipelotrichaceae > Longicatena > Longicatena sp. Next base: position 33,418 of record NZ_CEVYEL010000012.1, on the reverse strand, counting down.
CGAGGTTATGGATAAATGTGGTCTGGAGGCTTATTTCATCCATCGTTATCCACATCAGTTCTCTGGTGGACAGCGTCAGCGTATCGGCATTGCCCGTGCATTAGCCTTGAATCCTAAATTCGTTGTCTGTGATGAAGCGGTTTCCGCACTGGATGTTTCTATTCAATCACAGGTATTAAACCTGTTGCAGGAATTGAAAGAAACACAGAATCTGACGTATTTGTTTATTTCTCATGACTTAAGTGTCGTGAAGTATATTTCCGATCGTATCGGTGTTATGTATTTAGGTAACATGGTGGAAAGCGCTAGATCAGAAGATATCTTCCGCAACCCATTACATCCATATACCGAAGCTTTATTAAATGCTATTCCGACAACCGATATCCATAACAAAGAATTACAGATTTTGGAAGGAGATATTCCTAGTCCGGTAAATCCTCCAAAAGGATGTAAATTCCATACACGTTGTAAATATGCTATGGAGAAGTGTAAATGTGAACGTCCGGAATGGGTGGAAATTGAGCCTGAACACTTTGTCGCATGTCATTTAAGGAGTCTTAAAAAGTGATTCTCAAAAAGGCACGCGAAATAAAAAATCGTTTAAATAAAGTTGATGAAGATAAATTAAAGGATGTGGATCTGGAAAAACATGATATGTTGGCAATGGTAATTGCGGCATTTATCACGTTTTTACCTCCTATTCTGATTGCCTGTGCCATTATTTATTTTGTGCTCTGGCTGATTTTCCTTCGTTGATATACGGATGTCTTGTGAAAGCAGGACATCTTTTTTTAGGCAAATTGATAAAAAAGGAAGAAAAATTACGTTTTTAGACTCTTTGTGTCGTATAGATAAGTAGAGGGAAGTGATGACACATGGAATCTATGAGTCAATTGCATGCAAAAGCAAATTATCTGGCACAATTATATCGCCGTGATTATTTACGCACTTGCAAAGACATTGAAAGGCTATATGAACTGCATGAAATAATTAATCAGGCACTGCTTAAGCTGAAAAGGGAGGAGTGTATATTGATGATGAATGAGTATTTTTTACCGGCAGATCAAAATTGGTGGTGTATCAACTATGAGAAAGAGATGTTTGATAAGAAGAAAAACATGGCTTTACATGCATTCTTTCGTTGCTTAACGGCTTAAAAAATGTTATTATTTAATATAGAGATAGAGATATGGAAGCGTTTAGAAAACCACGTTTCTATCAATATAAAACACTTTTTTTATAAGTTGCAAGAGTAAGAGGAGGATGTACTTATGTTAAAAGGTATTGCAGCATCAGCGGGAGTTTCCATCGCAAAAGCATACAAATTGGAATCTCCAAAAGTTGAGATCGTTAAAAAAGAAGGAGATCCTGCAATTGAAGTTGAAAAATTCAATGCAGCACTCGAAAAGACAAAAACAGATATCGAGGGTGTAAAAGAAAGAGCAGCAGCACGTCTGTCAGAAGAAGAATTGGCTGTATTTGATGCTCATCTGATGATGGCTGGTGACCCTGAATTCGCATCACAGATTGTCGGCATGATCGAAAATGATAAAGTAAATGCAGAATATGCTGCTGATACGGTTGCCAACCAGATGGTAGCTATGTTTGAGTCTATGGATAATGATTATTTCCGTGAAAGAGCTGCGGATATCAAGGATGTTACGTATCGTTTGAAATGTAACCTGCTGGGACTGACAATTCCTGATTTATCAAGCATCAGTGAAGATTCTATTATTGTTGCTTATGATTTAACACCATCAGATACGGCACAGCTGAATACATTTGTAAAAGGCTTTGCGACTAGTATTGGTGGTAAAACAAGTCATTCTGCCATCATGGCAAACTCTTTAGAAATACCAGCAGTTGTAGGATGTGGAGATATCCTGAGCGCTGTTGAACATGGGGATACATTAATCTTGGATGCTTTAGATGGCGAAGTATTTGTAAATCCTGATGAAGAAACAATTAAGAAATATGAAGCAAAAGCAAAGGCTTATGCTGAAGAAAAAGAAGCATTAAAAGTTTTAGTGAATGCGGAATCTGTCACAACAGATGGACATAAAGTTGAATTAGCTGGTAATATCGGTGGTTTTAAAGATGTTGAAGGTGTATTGAAAAACGGTGGTGAAGGCGTAGGCTTATTCCGTACGGAATTCTTATATATGGACAACGATCACTTCCCAACAGAAGAAGAGCAGTTTGAAGCATATAAGGCTGTATTAGAAGGTATGCAAGGACGCCGTGTCGTTGTTCGTACCTTAGATATCGGTGGAGATAAGAAATTATCATACTTTGAATTCCCAGAAGAAATGAATCCATTCTTAGGCTATCGTGCAATTCGTCTGTGTCTGGATCGTACAGATATCTTCCGTACACAGTTGCGTGCCTTGATTCGTGCTAGTGTTTATGGTAGATTATGCATCATGTTCCCGATGATTGCAACCGTAAAAGAATTCTGTGACGCAAAAGCTATTTATGAAGAAGAAAAGGCAAAATTGATTGCCGAAGGTGTAAAGGTTGCCGATAATATCGAAGTTGGTATGATGGTGGAAATTCCTGCTGCAGCTGTTAATGCGGATAACTTTGCTAAACATGCAGACTTCTTCTCTATTGGTACAAACGATTTGATTCAGTATTCAATGGCCGCAGATCGTATGAGCGAGCATGTATCTTACTTATATCAGCCATACAATCCATCTGTATTGCGTTTAATCAAGATGACGATTGATGGTGCACATAAAGAAGGCAAATGGGCTGGTATGTGTGGCGCAATGGCTGGAGAACCATATGCTGTACCTTTGCTGTTAGGTATGGGATTGGATGAATTCTCAATGTCTGCTACACAAATTCTGAAAGCACGTAAGATGGTAAACGGTTTAAGCAAAGATGAAGCAGCAAAACTTGCTGATGAAGCATTAAAACTTGCTACTGCTGAAGAAGTACTTGATTTAGTTAAAAAAGCAGTGGATTAATCATTGAAAAGGGTATCTTATTGTAGTGACCTCCTAAAGTGAGTCTAACTTTTGAAGGGTAATATCACGCAAAGATATCCTTTTTTGCTTTATTAGGAATACAATATAAGGGATTCTAAGAGGATCGCTAATCGTTGTGTGGGAAGTATGTTGAAATAGATAAGAGATCGCATGCTTAATAGGATACAAATTGTATGCTAATGAGTAGGTAAGTTAAAAAGTAGGACGTTGGAATCATCAATAAAAAGAAGGTGTCGTACCTCTTATTGTATTAGATTAAATGTAGCGCATAGCTCTTTTGGCATTGAAATTAGCAAAATTAAAAAAATATGTGAGATGTGAGAATCTGATTGTAGCGCTTACGACAATAATTTGCTAAAAATGACAAGATATTTCTTATTTCGTAAGATATAATTATTTTGTAATTAGCGGATAGCAACCCCGCAGTACAGCATCATCTGTATGCACATCTTTTCTTAAGAAAACCCTATGACATGAGTCAGTTCAAGGAAAAAGATGAGGAATCATGGTGTGAGGACCTTGATTTTAGCGACATGTGGTGGAAAGAAATGATTCTTACAATCCCTTTCAAGAATCATTTTTTTTTATGCTTAACTATGTTAAAATAATGAAAAGAGGAAAGGGATTACATATGAAAAAAGCAGTACTAGCGGCATCGCTCATGCTTTTGTGCGGATGTCAAACAACGAAGAAGGAAACAGAAAAACCATTATATTTTGTGTTTGCAACACCATTATCTACACATACCCTATGGCTGCAGGCAAAAAGCGGTATGCAGGATGCTTGTGATCTACATCATATACAATGTGATTGGCAAGGACCAATCAAAATTTCAACAGAACAAATGGAGGATGTAATTCAGACAGCAATTTTGAAAAAAGCAGATGGTATTATTACACAGGGAGTTATCAAGAAAACATATATCATGGAATCAATGGAGCAAAATGTACCGATCGTTCTTGTTGATTCACCGGTAGAAGACGCAAAGCCCCTTGCAACTATTTGTAAGGATTTTGAACAACAGGCACAGATGCTTTTGACGGATATTGAAAAACGGATAGGAAAGAATGAACATCTGCGCATAGGAATTCAGGTATCGGAACAAGATTTCGATTTGGCCAAACAGCAGATTGAATCCGTCCGTACGGTATTTAAAAAACATCCGGGCGGTTTTGAAATTGTTGCAATCAGTGAATCTAAGTCAGATCAATCCCGTTCACGTAATGAATGGATCAGCGTTTTGCAAAAAGAAAAAAATTTAAATATCACGCTAAATTTTGCCGGTGAAAGTGCGATTGGCTGTGTGATGGCGCGTGAATATCTGAATATGCAAGATGATCTGCTGATCTATGGTGTTGATGATATGGATGATACGGTAAAGATGATCAAAGAAGGTAAAATTGCCGGAAGCATAGTTACATCTTTTTATCGTTACGGATATGATTCCGTGGAGATGTTATATGAGTATGTAAGAAATGGAAAAGAACCGGTGAAAGAGCTTCAGCCAGCGCAAATTCTATTGCTTAATAAAGGAAATCTAAAAACATATGAAAAGGAGCTGAAGGAATGATGAAACGGTGGTTGCGTCATAATGATCAGCTGGAAAGCTTCAGCGATAAGATTTTTAATTACAATCTCATGTTAATCGTCATTGTAGCCTTTGTTTGTTCGACATATGTCATGCTGAATATACGAATTATCGATAAGTTTAATGATACCTATGTGAGCTACAATGATTTAAATGGCTTTTATTTTCATGTGAAGGAAATGAATGATAATTTTCAGGTCTATTTATATCAGCCCAGTGATGCAAATTATAAAGCTTTTCGTGATTCTTATAATGCATCCGGAAAAAACATAGATAAGATCATGCTGAGCCTAAAAGGGAATGAGCGAAAATGGCGTTTTGAACTCTTGCAGAATATGATTGATAAGTATTATATCGATGCTGAATTGGTCATTGCCAGTAATCTACAGCAAGAAGAAGACTTTAATCAGAAGTATCAGAAGTTAATACATGAATATGAGCTGATAGCAAAGACAAGTGGAGAATATTATGATATCGTAACCGAAGATATGCAGCTGCAGAAAATTGCGGTAAATGATAATCAGCGAACGCTGCATCTAGTATCTTTATTCTTTATTCTGTTTGTGATTACCTGGCTTGCTTATTTTTCCATTACGATGATTCGTTCGATGACAGATCCGATTGAGAAAATCATGAATAATATGAATCGCATTAAAATGGGTGAATACGACTTATCAAAAATTTCCAATGTAAACAAAGAAATGAATGTGCTTTGTTTGGCGTTGGAGGACCTTTCAAGAAGTATACAAAAAAATATTCAATATGCGAATGATAAATCCGATCTAGAGAAACGTGTATTGGAGCAGCAAAACGAAAATTTGAAAAAAGATGAACTGCTTGCGCAAAGCGAATTGCGGGTATTGCAAAATCAAATTAATCCCCATTTCTTATTTAATACCTTGAATATGATTTATAAAAAGGCTTACAGTGAAGGTGCATATGAAACAAGTGAACTGATGGAACGCACCAGCCGTCTGTTGCGTTATGCTTTGGATAATACAAGCCGCATCAGCAGTTTGAAAAAAGAATTAGCGGCTATTGAAAACTATAATTATATTCAGGCGAAACGTTATGGAGAACGCATTCGCTTTATTGTCGAGGCAGAAGAGGATCTTCCTGATATACGCATGCCAGGCATGATCTTACAGCCGCTTGTTGAAAATGCAGTTCTCCATGGTTTACAGGATGTTACGGAAGATGGTGAGGTCATGATTGAGGTTACGCAGCAAAACGATCATGTAATCATCAGTGTAAGTGATAATGGTGTTGGTATGGCCTCAGATGAATTGGAAAAATTAATTTTAAATGATTATGCCAAAGGAAGCGATGATCGTGTGCATCTGGGCTTATACAATGTTACCAGCCGCTTGAAGAAATTTTATGGTGATGAAGTAAGCATTATCATCAATAGTCTGGAAAACTGTGGCTTTGAGATTAATATTAAGATTGATCTAAGGAGGCGTTCCTGATGTATAAAATTTTAATAATCGAGGATGAGCAAATTGAACGCGAGACACTTTATAAAATCTTACACGATAACTTTACTTTAAAAGGATTGTATATGGCGAAAAACGGGAAAGAAGCACTGGATGTTTTTGAACGTGAAAAGCCGGAAATTGTCTTAGCCGATATCAATATACCGGGAATCAATGGCTTAGAGGTCATACGGCGAATCAAACAACAGCAACAAGACACTTCCTTCCTTGTATTATCCAGTTATAACTATTTTGAATATGCACAAGAGGCCATTCGCCTAGGTGTGAGTGATTTTATTTTAAAGCCATACAACATAGAACATTTGAAAGAAGTCGTAGATAGATTGATACACCAGCATCGAGAAAAACGTAAAGAGCAGCAACAGCATGATGAATTATTGGAGAAGATTGAAAAAATTACTCCGGTAGTTGAAAATGAATGTTTGTATGCGATCATCTCAAATGAGAACGAATTAGAATTAAAACGTTCTTTACGACTATTAAGTCCCCATATCTGTAGTGGTTTTTGTATGATCATGCAGAGTTTGACATGTGCTTTTCATACCACAGCCATGGATACCATTTGTGAAAACTTTAAAAAGCAGGGATATCGCTGTATCAAAGAATTGTTTCATGGACTGCAAATTTTCTTTATCCTTTTTGAGCGTCCGATTGACCAACAGGAAGTCCGACAGCTGGCAGGATATATCGATGGTTTGCGTAGTGAATATAAAGATGTCGTAATTGGTATTGGTCCTATTGTTTGTGAATTAATAAAATTTCATCATTCCTTTGATTTGGCGAGAGATCGATTAAGTGCTCAGGCACAGCCAGCTTTGAAGCTATTGATGGAAGATGAAAAAAGCAGTGAAGAAAATGCGGTAAATATTGCTACACAGGTAGAAGTATTCATGAAAGCATTTCAGAAGATGGATGAAGAATCTTTAAAAAAACATTTGAATCAATTAAGTCTTCAACTGATTCAGGAGGAAAAAGAACAATTGTATAAAGATGTATCTGAATTAATTACGTCTTTGAAAAACAGTTGTGAAAAACAATATCCGGAAATTGATTTTACTAAAGTCAAAATTACACCTTTGCGTGTGACAAGCAGTATTCACCAAGAAGTACCTTTATATTTACATATGCAAATACATCGCTTGTATGATCTGATTGCTGAGGAGAAATTCCGTAATACGAATTTACTGGTACGTCATGCCATTCGTTATATTGACAGTAATTATCGTAAACAAATTACATTGAGTGATATGGCAGATGCATTACAGGTATCACCTTATTATATTTCCAAATTACTCAGCAGCTCTTTGAATAAAACATTTACGGAACTGGTGAGTGAACGACGTGTAGAGGCTAGTAAAGAATTACTGAAAACAAATAAACGTATAAAAGAAATCGCTTATGAAGTAGGATTCCAAGGGCAAAATTATTTCACTAAAGTATTTAAAAATTATACCGGCGTTACCCCAAAGGTATATAAAAATACCTTTGAGAACAAGGAATAATAGCTTTGTATGGGGTTAAACACAAAGAATTGCTAAAGATAGCTAAATTTTACTATTTTTTCATTCTATAATAAAAATGCAGATAAAGAGACTATAATAATACTATCTGCAATACCATAATGTAAGGCTGTTACCAGCCAGCCTTAGATGAATCCTTTTTCTTTAAAAAAGTCATGTTACTCCCAGAACATGACTTTTTTACATGATGTGTTTGTCTAGTAAGCATGTTAGCTTACTTTTTTTAGGTTTTATTTACCGATAATTCTAACATAAGTAAAAATGACTTTTTTTCTTTGTAGGAGAATGTAAGGATAAAAGTGACATATATGTCATTTAGAATTAAGAACCCTTAAGAAGTAAAAATGCATCTAGATGCTATAATACAGGTGAACAGGAAGGGTGTTTCCTTCTTATGTAAAGGAGCTAATTGTTATGAAGAATATAGTTGAGATGCTGGAAAACAGTTGTTCTCGTTATCCTGATAAAACAATGCTTATGGAACCGGAAAAGAGCATTACATATAAAGCGTTTGTCAATGAAGCAAAAGCGATTGCTTGTAAGATTATAGAAAAAATACCATCACAGAATCAGCCTGTTGTCATTTTGATTGATAAAAGCATTCAGGCTCTCGTATCAATGATGGGAGTGTTATATAGTGGAAATTATTATACGATCTTAGATGTAAAGATGCCCGTTGAGCGTATGGAATGTATACTGAATACGTTGCAGCCAAGCCTGCTTATTAGCGATCATAAGCAATGGAAAACAGCCGAAAAGTTAAATTTTAAAGGAGATTTGTTGCTTTATGAAGAAAACAAGACCTATGCGATAGAAGAAGCAAACTTATTATCCAGGCGAAGAAAGATGATTGATACGGATCCGGCATATGTATTGTTTACTTCCGGCTCTACCGGTATTCCGAAAGGAACAGTTGTATCACATCGCAGTGTCCTTGCCTATGCCCATTGGGTTGTTGAAACCTTTGCAATCGATGAAACAACGATCTTTGGTAATCAGACACCGTTTTATTTCAGTATGTCTGTGCTTGATATTTATGCAACCCTTTTATCAGGTGCTAGTCTTTATTTGCTGCCAAAACTTTATTTCTCTTTTCCAGCAAAGCTTTTGGACTGCATGATTCAAAATAAGATCAATACCATTTACTGGGTGCCGAGTGCTTTAGGTATCGTGGCAAACTTAAAAGGTTTAGAAGTATTGCCGCCTAAAGATGTAAAAAAGGTGTTGTTTGCAGGTGAAGTAATGCCAACAAAGATTTTAAATATCTGGCGCAGACATTTACCTGATGCTTTATATGCAAATTTATATGGTCCAACAGAAGTTACCGATATTTGTACGTATTATATTGTAAACCGTGATTTTGCGGATGATGAAGCTTTGCCAATCGGAAATGCTTGTAACAATTGTGATGTTATTGTGCTAAAAGAAGATGGTACACAAGCAAAAGGCGATGAAGCCGGTGAACTTTGTGTACGAGGAAGTTTTTTGGCAAATGGATATTATGATCAAGTGGAGAAAACAAGCGAAGTGTTTATTCAAAATCCATTGCAGCCTCATTATCCAGAGCTTATTTATCGCAGTGGTGATATTGTGAAATACAATGAATACGGTGAGTTGATGTACTTATCACGTAAGGATTTTCAAATCAAGCATATGGGATATCGCATTGAACTTGGTGAAATTGAAACCGCTATGTTTGCGATAGAGGGGATGGATGCCTGTGCGTGTATCTATGATACACAAGCGAAATGGATCATCTTATATTATCAGGGCAAAAATTTAACGGAAAAAGCAATTTTGGAACAGGCAAAGGCCAAGCTGCCCAATTACATGTGGCCCAATAAATTTATTCCTATAAAACGCATGCCTTATAATGCAAATGGGAAAATAGATCGGAAAGCTTTAAAAGCTATGTATGCAGGAGGATAAAAAATATGGAGAAATTACTAGCAATCTTAGAAGATATGAAGCCAGGAGTCGATTTTAAAAAAGAAAAAAAACTTATTGAGGATGGTATTTTAGATTCCTTCGATATCGTTGAAATCATTGCGGCTATCGATGATGAATTTGATGTTGAAATTCCAGTTATGGAAGTGCAGCCAGAGGTTTTCAATGATGTAGAAAAGCTATATGCGCTGATTGAGCGATTAATGGAAGAATAGGATTTGTATCATGTCATTGATATCGCTGCCATTCATGCTGTTAGTGACAGCATCTTGTGTGCTTTATTATCTTGCGCCGAAACAGTGGCGATGGTGTATTTTGCTCTTAGCAAATGTCATCTTTTATGTTGCGGCCTCGCAGGCATTGATCATTTTCCTGATAGGTAGTATTTTGAGTGTATATATCGGCGGCTTAGCTATTAACAAACAGATAAAGCTGCAAAAAGCTACCATAAAAAGTTTAGAAAAAGACAAAAAGAAAGCCTATAAGGCTATGATGAAGAAACGGAAGCAACTGATTTTGATCGTCGTATTGGCAATCAATATTGGTATCTTATGCTATTTAAAATATTACGGTTTTTTTGCCGGTAATCTGAATGCCATAAATGCTTTACTGCATGTTAATGTTAATATCGCAGTAAAAAAATTTGTACTGCCACTTGGAATCTCCTATTATACCTTAATGGCCATCAGTTACATGGTAGATGTGTATAGAGGCAAATACGAAGCAAGCCCTCAGCTTGGGAAAGTCGCTTTGTATTTGTCCTTCTTCCCACAAATGACAGAAGGTCCGATCTCACGTTTTGATCAGTTAGCCGATCAATTGTATGCGGGCAATGAATTTGACATTATAAAATTCAAGAGTGGTTTATATCTAATTCTTTGGGGACTTTTTAAAAAATTAGTCATCGCTGATCGAGCTGCGCTATATGTGAATCCAGTATTTAGTGGTATGCATGGAGGTTTTACCGCTTTTTTAGCTGTTGCCTTATATACATTACAAATATATGCTGAATTTAGTGGCGCTATGGATATCGTACGTGGAATTGGCTATTTGTTTGGTGTTCACATGGAGAAAAATTTTGAACAACCGTTTTTCTCAAAAAGTATAGCTGAATTCTGGCGTCGCTGGCATCGTACGTTAGGGACTTGGCTAAAAGATTACGTATTTTATTCAATATCATTATCTAAAATGAATATGAATTTGAACCGTTCTGTGAAAAAGCATATGAAAGGGAATTTCGGAAGATTTATCCTAAGCGCATTTCCCCTCTTTTTTGTCTGGTTTTTCAATGGATTCTGGCATGGCGCCAGCTGGAAATATATTGTATATGGTTTATATTATTATCTAATTATGATGATGGGGTTGTTGCTTGCCCCTGTTTTTACGAAAATCAAAGATACATGGCATCTTCATGAACAGCGAAAAGGCTATCGTCTCTTTTGTATCTTACGTACGGTATTGATTGTTTTTGGTGGCATGCTGATCTTTCGTGCGCACTCACTAGATGATGCCTTGCAAATGCTGTTGCGGATCTTTACGATGCAGGAAACAGATATCTTAGCACATGGGCTGACTCTTGTTGATTTTGGCATTTTGATATGGGGATTGGTATTGATGTTTATAATAGCAGGCTTAAAGGAAAGACGTGTAAATTTATTTGCATTATTTGATCAGAAAAGTCTGTTGTTGCGTTATGGTATTATCCTTATCATAGGGGTATCCATTATCGTATTTGGTATTTATGGTCATGGTTATCAAGCAAGCGATTTTATATATGGTGAATTTTAGTGAAAGGAGCAAACATCATGAAAAACAGACGTAAATCTATCCTAGCCTTTACATCCTTTATTGTTATTTTTGCTCTATTATTAAACTTATTTTCCATGATATTAATTCCCAAAGATAATAAGATGAGCAAAACGATACGTGGCTTCTATGAAGAAAAGAAAAACTCATTAGATGTTTTATTTCTTGGTGATAGTAGTATGTATCGCAGTATCATACCTGCTAAGTTGTGGAAGGAAAATGGTTTTACCAGTTATGCACTGGGCGCTCCTTCGGTAAGAACCTATGCTTTGTATTATTTATTGGAAGAAGCATTAAAAACGCAAAAGCCAAAAGTAGTCGTTATGGAAGTGAATTGCGCATTTAATGATCATAAATATTCTATGGGAAATAAACGAAAGATTATCGATCACATGAAACTTTCGATGAATAAAATTAATATGATTCAAGATGCAGCATTTCAATTTTCTTTAACTGATAAAATAAGTTTATTATTCCCTGTCTTTTTATATCATAATCGTTATAATGAAATAAATGCGGTTGATATAGCTGAAACCTTTGGTTCGCCAATGAATGATACGAAGGGCTTTATTAGTAGCTACAAGCAAAAACCGTATAAAGGGAAGACCAATTATATGCGTGCATCTTCACAGGCGATGTTTGATGCGAATAGTAAAAAATATATGGATATGATTCATGATATATGTAAAAAGAATCATATTAAGCTTATGTTATTAAAAGTACCGGGTGCCAAAGAATGGAATCAAAGTAAAAAAGAGGCAGTAGAGTTGTATGCAAAAGAACGACATCTGCCATATTTAGATTTAAATACGAATATGGAGAAGAACATCGATTGGAGAAGGGATACGAATGATTCCGGAGTACATTTGAATATCTTTGGTGCAGAAAAGGTGACGATGGAGCTCAGTCAGTATTTTCGTCGTCATTATCGACTGAAAAAAACAACAGATCAAGAAGTAATTGCTTCCTTCAATAAAGCTTATCGCTTATTTAATGAGAAACGAAAGTCTTATAAAAGACCTGTCAAGACAGTTACTATTTAAGAATACCTATTATGAAATGAATCTTACAGGTATATGTACCTCTATATTGGATAATCCAATATAGAGTTTTTTTTTGACTTCCATGAAGACGGATGATTACAAAAAAGCTTGTGAATATGCAGGTATTAATTTTGATCAAACATCCTATGATAAAAGCTCGGCATTGCAGAAAAAGACAACGAAAGAAAGCTATGCCGCTGTGGTATTCAAAGTAGGCAAGCAAAAAGTGTCAAAAAAGAAAGTCACAGTAGATGTTGAAATCATAACTACGGATTATTTAGAAATTATGAATCAGGCCGTATATGATACTATGAAAAATAAAAAAGATGATGCATATACATATAGAGTATTTTCTAGTATCAAAATAGAGAAGAATAAGCTTCTAAATTGTTGATACCTAGCAGTTAAAAAAACGATGTATGATACAGCATTTTGTTGTTTGTGTTTTATGAAACAATACAATTAGAATATGCAAAAAAAGCGGTATCTACATGCCATGTTAAGATATGGCGAATAGTTACCGTTTTTATATGAACATAGGGTTTATTTGTTAAAGGACTCGCTCAGAGTTAAGAATTCATTTACTCTTTCCTCAGCGGTTTTTAAACAACTGATCCAGAAATCTTTAGAAGTCAGATCAATGTCAGCCAATTTAGCAACATCTTCAACATCGGATACCGTTGTCGCATGTAGCAATTCACGATATTTTGGTACGAAAGCATCCTTCATTTCATGATATTTTACAATTAAGCCACGGGCAAATAAACCGCCAAAAGCGTAAGGGAAGTTGTAAAAGCTCAGAGCTGATGAATAATAATGGCTCTTATTGATCCACATATAAGGATGCAAATACTGCTCATCTAAGCCATCACCATATGCTTGTTTTTGTGCATCCAACATCATCGCTTCTAGTTCATCCGGGAATAGGAACCCCTCTTTACGTTTTTCAAATACCTTTTTTTCAAATAAGAAACGAGAATAAATATCACACATAATCTGTGTAAGATCTTGAAGCTGTGTTTCTATTAATGCCAGCTTTGTTTCTCCTTCTGCTTCATCAATTGCAGCATTCATGATGATATTTTCATTAAAGGTAGAAGCAGTTTCGGCAACTGGCATGGAATAATCTGTATTAAGCATCTTGTGATCCTGGATCATCATACCATGATATGCGTGTCCTAATTCATGAGCCAATGTCACAACATCGCCTAAGGAACCATCAAAATTCGTTAAAACACGACTTTGTTTCAAGAAAGGGAGATTTTCGCAGAATGCTCCACCAACCTTACCCTTACGTGGATAGAAATCAATCCATTCATCTGCAAAGGCTTCTTCCATCATATCCGCCATATCCTGTGCAAAAGGCGCAAAATGTTTCAACAGATAGTCTTTTGCTGTTTCAATCGTGAATTTTGTGTCGTCTTTTCCAATAGGTGCAAATAGCTCATACCAAGGAAGTCCGTTTTGATAACCTAACATTTCCGCCTTGCGTTTTAAATATTTACGGAATACCGGCATATAATCATCCATGGCCGATAGCATGGCATCTAAGGTTTCCTGTTTCATATGGGACTGATGCAGTGTCATTGCTAAAGGAGAAGCGAAACCGCGCAACTCACATTCTGTTAAGACTTGTGCTTTGATGTTGTTTAAAGAAAAGGCAATAGCATCACGAATCTTGGCATAAGCAGCTAATTCTGCTTCATAAGCGCGTTTACGCACCTTTTTATCAGAGTCATATGCCAAGTTGCGAATCTGTGAAAGGGTAGTTGTTTTTCCATCATAGTCTACTTCTAAGGTGCTGGTCAGATAGCTTTGCATGGTTTCCCAAGCCTGTCCTGCCGAGATATCCATCTTGGATAATACTTCTTCTACATCATCACTGAGTAAGTAACGACCATCTTCTTGAATCGAATGTAACAAGTAGGTATATTCCTGTAATGCTTCTTCTTTTTCCAGGCAAGCATCAAGATCTTTTATTTGTGCAATATAGCGATTAAATTTTGCTTTTGCTTTTGCCACGTTGCTTGTTTTCTTAGTGATCTTATCTAAATAAGCTGCTGTTTGCGCATCAGTGGTATCACAGCTTTGGCGCAGATTGGCATATGCCAACAGCTGGTAGCTGATCTGTTCTAATTCATTTAATGTAGTTAGAATTTGTTTCAAGGTAGCAGTTTCATCCTTATGGGATAAGGTGTCTGCCAAGGTATTGCATTGTGCAATCAATTCATCAAGTTTCTTGATATCTGCTTCAAATTGCGGATCATCATAACCCTTATAGAGGACATCAAGTGACCAAGTTTCTTTCATTTTAGACCTTCTTTCTCTGTTAGATTACCCCTATTATAGCATAGAAATTCCAAAATGAAGGAGAAGATTATGGAAGGTTTATTTTCTTAGAAGGAAGAGTGTGTAAGCCGTAAGCAATTCTTCTTTTTTGATGAATGTGAAGATAATACTATGCTATCTCTTTATGACTTTTCTCATAAATCATACAGGCAATGCTGATGATGAGAATGGAATAGATGATATAGAAAAAGGGGGCTGCTGGATAGGCCTCAAACAAGGTAATGGAGCCAAAGAGAAAGAAGAAAAAGGAAGAAACTACTTTAACACTATCTTCACTTAAATGGGCAAAGATAAATTTTCCAGCGAAGATACCAAAAATATTTGCCATGATAAGGCCTAAGGATGCTCCCAGAAAAACTTGAAGGTGCTGGTCCATGTGATCGGCTGAAAGCGCTACGGTTGCTAATTGCGTCTTATCACCGAGCTCAGCTAGAATAAAGGTAAAGGCAATAGAAAAAATAGGCAATCCTAAGGAAATATGATGCCCCTTGCTTTCTTCTTTTGTAATGCGTAAGTTAAAAAAACCAAAGCCTAGAAACATTGCGGCAGCGGCCAATTTGATAAACTGCATAGGGATCATATCGCCTATTAGATCTCCGGCCAATGTAGAAAAAGCACTGATGATGATGACCCCTAACATCATCCCTAATATCACACTTTTCATACGATAGCGATTGGTGAGCGCCATCATCATAAGTTGTGTTTTATCAGCCATTTCCGCGATAAAAACAAATAAAAACGTATGCAGCAACATAAGATCACCTCTTATTTTACTATATGTGAAATAAAGAGCTTTCATGTATAAAATCATCCTTTCCCTGCTGCGACAAAATAAATATGAAGAAGGAAAGGTGTAAGCGTCAGTAAAATAGGGATTACTTTGAAAAAGCCCTAAGCAAAAGAAAACCCGTACGAATCATACGGGTAAGAAATGCATTCTTTATTCCTCGCAAATATAGGCAAGGATCAATTTCATGGTGTTAAGGACACCATCGATATGTGTACGTTCCATACCATGAGAAGCGTGAACACCTGGGCCAATTAATGCCCCTTTGATATCATTTCCGGCATTTCTTGCGGCACTGACATCTGAACCATATTGTGGATAAATATCAATTGCATAAGATACGGCTTCACGTTTAGCCAGCTCAATAAGTTTGCTGGTAAGATCATAATCATAAGGACCACTGGAATCTTTGGCGCAGATGGAAACATCTTGTTCTGTGCATGCTAAATCTAAGCCGATGCATCCCATATCGACAGCTAAAAGCTCAGCAATTTCATCTGGGATATGCGCCATACCATGTCCGACTTCTTCATAGGTGCTCATCATAAAGATCAAATCATAAGCAGGGGTAATGGCATTTTCTTTTAAATGATGTAAAATGCCCATCAATGCAGAAACGCTGATCTTATCGTCTAAGAAACGAGATTTAATAAAACCACTTTCGGTAATTTGTACTTTTGGATCGATGGCAACAATATCTCCATTTTGAATTCCAAGTTTCTGCGTATCTTCCTTTGTATAAGTGACTTCATCAATGCGTACTTCCATTTCATCAATTTCACGTTTCTTCGTGCTGGCATCTTTATAGACATGGGCTGCTGGAGAAGTGGATAAAATCGTTCCGCTATAGCATTGACCATCTCTTGTATAGATACGACAATATTCCCCATCCAGTGTCGGAATGATAGGACCGCCTAAATTGGTTAAGGCAAGCTTTCCATCACTTTTTATCGAGCGGACCATAAGACCTAAGGTATCGCAATGGGCGCATAAACCAAGTGTCTTATGATGATGATTACCTTTTACATAGATCCATAAATTGCCTTTGTGATTACGTTTTGTCTGATATCCGAATCGCTTTGCTTCTTCTTCAACGAAGTCGATGGCTTTTTTGGTATACCCGGTAGGGGAATCAATTGCTAATAACTTTTTTGCGAATGCTACAACATATTCTTTATTCATCATCATCTTACCTACTTTCTATTTTTACTTAGTGATTTAACGTGAGATGTACACACCATCACAATCATCAATTTCTTCAACTTTTACGCGAATCTGTTCCTGTAAAGAGCTAGGAATGTTTTTGCCGATGTAGTCTGCGCGTATCGGTAATTCACGATGACCGCGATCAACCAAGACGGCCAATTGTATCTCTTTTGCTCTTCCATAATGCATAATGGCATCCATGGCAGCGCGCACGGTTCGTCCTTTGAATAAGACATCATCTACTAAAATAACTTTCTTATCCTTTACCGGCATGGTTTGGTTTGGTAAAGGGTGTGCCTGCTCCAGATCATCACGCCAATGGGAAACATCCAATGCATAACAAGGTACCTGTACTTGCTCTACACGCGCAATCATTTTAGCTAAACGCTGAGCGAGAATTTCACCTCTGGTCTTGATGCCGACAAGAACGATATCCTCAACACCTTTGTTATGTTCAATGATTTCATGTGTAATTCTGGTTAAACTGCGGCGCAATCCTAAAGCGTCGATTATCTCTTTTGTTTCCATGCAGATCCTCCTTGAAAACACTACTCATAGTATACCTGTTTCCGCCTTTAAACGCAATCATTTCCCGTCCAGGATTTCATCAAGAATAGCATTTGCCAATCGCTCAAAAAGAAATTGTTTCTGATACGGTGTTCCCTTCGTACTCAGCTCATAAATACCTACGTTTTGTGTATATAGAATGGTTAAAAATTCATGAATGAGTTCTTGGCTTTTTACCTGATGATCATAAGCAGCTAAGGTTTGACAGAAGAAATCTTCTTTATCATGATGACCGAGAAATAAAGCGATGGCATCATCCAAACTCTCAACTTTTCGCCATCCTTGAAACTTTGCCTTTGCGTTTAAATAGAATAAGGCATGGACCGGATAAAATTGCAGACTGCTTTCATAGGTTGTCAAAGGAGTGATCTGATAACGAATAGTATCTTCTTCTTTTAGAAAGATGCCGGATGCATAATGTGCGAATAGTTGTTGCTTTTTTACATAAGAGATATCTTTACAGGCACTGACCTCACTACCGGTACTGACGATGGCATTATCAAGATAGTGCAAAATGCCGCTATCATCATAATAAGCACTTGCGGCTATCTTGCGAGTATGACAACTTTTCAATATGGCATCTAATAATTCACTCTTACCACTGTGGGTCATCCCGGCAAAGACAAGATTTTGTTGCTGTTGCGAATATGCAATATGCACCATGGAGGCATGAATAGGGAGATCATGCTTTTGAATACAAAGCGCATTGTATAAGGTTAAGATCATTTCTTTTAAGTAGAGAAAATGTAACATCTCATCCCCACCGCTGACCATACCGATGTATAAGGCATTTGTCTGATCGTAATAGTAACTCCGCTGTTTACGATGGCTTTGTAATCCAAACAAGAGAAGAAAATCATAAGTAACACCTGGTTCTGTAATAGGATACATGGCGGACAGAGCTGCCGCAAACCACAATGCTTTACGATGTAAAAAAACAATGCCTTGAAAATTGCCGATGCGGATACAGATGCCAAGGTAGCTAGTGGCATCCATACTGATATCCCGATATAAAAAAGTATCGCTTTTTCGTATCGGATATTGATGAGAATGTTTTGCCATAGCGATGACCGGAACACTGTGTAACTGTACTTCGCTTAAGAAAGGAATATGACTCAAGGGAAGATGCGCATAGGGATGCGATAAGGGGTGTTTCTTTACTTGATAGGTAGCATCAAAAGCAAATTGATGCATGGGTAAAATGGAGCCTGATTGTTGAACAAGACGACTCATATTTTCCCAAAGATGCTGTAAAGAGGGAGAAGGAACATCTGGCTTGGTGATGATGTGAATTTTACCAATAGCAGAAAAGTATTGCAGAAAAATTAATAAAGGACGGTAAGGGAAAGGATTTTTTGTTAAAAGAGAAAGCACCATGGTCTCTTCAATATCGTATGGATAACATTTTAATAATTCTTTTAAATAAGAGCGAGCACTGACTTCCTCATCAAATTCTAATGCAAACAGCATAGTATCACCTGTTAAATAGGTATGCTCGCCATTAACAAAATAGTCAAATGATCTGTTGAAAACATGCTTTCCTAGCAATCATCGTTATGTGTAAGAATAGATGTGCTATAATAAAAAAAAGAATGCACAGAAAGAAGTGTTGAATATGAAAAAAGTTGTATTTCATATAGATGAAATGAAGAATTGGTCATTAACATTAGGAAATGTGAAGAATCTTATCACGTTTTATGAACACCATGATGAGGTGTTTCAAATCGTCGTCGTAGCAAATGGTGAAGCCGTAAAAGGATATGGGAAAGAGGACACACAGGAAAATATTGCAAAGGAAATCCTTGCTTTATTTGCTAAGGGAATATCTTTTCACGCATGTCAAAATGCGTTGCGTGCACAGCAGTTAGAAGCTGTCGATCTTCTTGAGCATATCGTCATTGTTGAAGCAGGTGTGGCTGATATTGTCGCATTGCAAGAAAAAGGTTTTACCTATATAAAACCATAACAATTGCATGAAAAATGTGAAGAGGTGGTCTTATGAAAATCAAATTTTATGAAAAGGTTGATGATGAAAAGTTGCTATTTGCTGTCATAGTGGCTAAATATAAGGAACAATGGGTCTTTTGTAAACACAAACAGCGCAACAGCTATGAATTATGCGGCGGACATCGAGAAGCAAATGAGTCTATTCTGGATTGTGCAAGACGGGAGTTTTATGAAGAGAGTGGAGCGAAGGAATATCAACTGATTCCCTTGTGTGTGTATTCCTGCCTTGGTAAAACACGCGTAAAAGAAAGCAGTGATGAGCATGAAACATTTGGTATGTTGTATTATGCAGAGGTGTATGACTTTGATGAACTTCCTGAAAGTGAGATACAGGAAATTGCTTTCTTCACGGATGTAAAGAAGATACCAGAGTGGACATATCCTCAGATACAGCCGATATTATTCACAAAGGCACAATCCATGTTAACAAAGAAATAAAAAAAGCGTTGAAAAAAAGCTTGTTTCTATAACTAAAAAAACGTTGAAAATCTTATAGACGAAATGAAAGAGGCTGTCCTTAAAAGTATATGCGCTTTGCAAGGATCCAGCCTCTTGTTCTTGTAAGTTAGAACAAATCCATAATTTCATCTTTGCTCATGCTAGTAATCAAACCGTCATTCAAGTGAATGATACTATCACTTAAATCTTGTTTTAATTCTTGTAAATGCATGATTTTTTCTTCGATTGTATCTTTGGCAATTAGTTTAACGACCTGTACATTGTTGTGCTGTCCGATGCGATAGGCTCGATCGGTAGCTTGATTTTGGGCAGATACATTCCACCATGGATCAAAGTGAATGACAACTTCGGCACTGGTAAGATTCAACCCGGTTCCTCCGGCTTTTAAAGATATCAAAAAAACCGGTGTAGCATCAACATTAAAGGCATTTACATATTGCTGACGCTGTACTTTTGGGGTGCTGCCTTTTAATAGATAGTAATCAATTTCGCGTTGCTTTAGCTCTTTTTCAATCAACGATAACAGTGAGGTAAACTGTGAGAATAATAAGACTTTTTTACCCGATGCACGACAGTTTTCGATAAATTCCATGCACGCGTTAATTTTATTGCCTACCCCCTGGTAATTTTCATACAGCAAGCGGGGATCACAGCACAATTGGCGCAATCTGGTCAACATACTCAGCACCATGATCTTACTATTTTCAAAGCCTTTTTGTTTAAAGCTTTTATGCAAATCTTCTCGTATCAAAGATACATTTGCCATATATAATTTTCGGGTTTCTTCATCTAATTCGATCATCATCGTATGTTCGACTTTTTCAGGAAGTTCTTTTAAGACATCTTTCTTTACACGGCGCAAGATGAACGGTTCTACCATTCGCTTTAATTCCTTTAAGGTTATAGGATCATTTTCTTTCACGATAGGAATCTCATATTGCTTTTTGAAGTAAGGGTAAGTATATAGATAACCTGGCATTAAGAAATCAAAAATGCTCCATAATTCCGCTAATGAATTTTCAATTGGTGTTCCGGTTAAGGCAAATCGATGGGCTGCCTGAATCTGTTTGACAGATACGGCATTCTTCGTATTATGGTTTTTGATATACTGAGCTTCATCAATGATTTGATAAGTAAAGTGGAAATTTTCATAGTGTTCAATATCACGTTTGAGATAATCATAAGAGGTGATCACGACATCATAATCTTTCGCTTTGTAGATTAAGGCTTTTCGTTCCTCCATATTCCCGGTAATCAAAATGCTCGTTAAGGCATCAGAAAATTTCGCGATTTCACTTTGCCAGTTCAAAATCAGTGAACTTGGACAGACAACAAGAGAGATAGCCTGTGGATCATGGAGCTTTTCATCTTCCAATAAAGTAATTACTTGCAAGGTCTTACCAATGCCCATATCATCAGCTAAAATTCCTCCAAAACCATAATTGGCCATCGTTTTTAGCCAGCGGAAACCATCTTTTTGATAATTTCGCAAAATGTTTTTCAGACTGTGAGGAACCTTAAAATCAGAGTCCTTAACATTGCGTATACTACGGATGATATCTTTAAAAGTCGCATCGCGCTCAACCTTGATCATCTCAGCATCTTTTAGGCTTTTATCGATGTATAAAGAACGATATTTGGGAACCTTGATTTTACCACTTTCGAGCTCTTTTTCACTTACATGCATGCCATCTAAAATAAAAGACAACTCTTGCAAAGCACTATCTTCAATATTGACAAAAGAACCGTTGCGCATACGATAGTATTTTTTATTCAAACGGTATGCTTTTAATACCTCTTGCAACTCTTCGACAGGAAAATCAAAGGTATCAAAATCAATTTCTAGCAAATCACTTTCAATACGTACACCCATGGAGATATTCACACTATCACGTATCTGCAGTTTGCGGAATTTCTCACTGGCAAACATTTCACAGGTCTGTGATAATTCTTCAAAGCCTTTATTTAAAAATTCATATATGGCATCTTGTGAATGTTCAATATAGGCAAGTCCTTCCATAGCGTCAATCCGTGTCATATATTTGGTAAAAATCAGACGTACGGCAATTTCATCATTGAAGTTGCGACTGGCAGATAAGGAAGTATCACTGAACGCATTATACATATCATCTCCATAACAATACAGCAAACGTGCAGATATGACATTTTGTTTCGGCATATCGATATACACCTTACATTCTAATGGTAATGGCGCATACATAGAAATATCTTCACCATGCAGAGGCAGATATTTTTTGACATTTAAAATAACATTATTATAGAAGGCACTCATCAAGCCATCTGACACGGTTAAGGTATTATGATGTTCTAAGCATCCGCTGAGCATTGGCTCACAGGCTTTTGTAAAATCTTTATCACAACGATAAAGGATATGATTCATAAGAACATATAGATGGTTTCGTCCTTTAAACAGACGATAGTCTCCTTCATTCAGAGAAATATGAAAAATCTGCTGGGCATCTTTGTGTATCTGTAAAGAAAAAGGGGGATTGATAGCAAGAAAGCGCATGTTGATCAATGTTTTTTCTTTCATGCGATGCATGACATCCTGATCGGTATATAATTCATAAAATTCATCTAAAGCATCCGGCGTCATGCACATATTACGGGATTGCGGGGCTTTTTCTAAGGTAGGATGATTTAAAAAATACAAAACATCATGTTCATGATGACGCATGAAATCAATCAGCTTTTGACTCGTTTCATCAAAGCTATAATAATTATGCATGAATTCCAGTTCCTTACCATAGGCTTTTTTTACATTATGGGCAATATCATCCAGAAATAATGCGATGTCTTTGACGATATATTGTTTTTCATTGCCGATTTTTAAGGTTAACGCAAGAATGTTTTTTTTACGTATTTCTAATACGGGTTCCAAATGAATGGCTGTTTTTAAGTTCATGGCCAATGAAGAATAGACGATTTGTTCTTCGTAGATATTCATGATCTGAATGGCATGTTTATCGACTACTTTATTTTCCATCTGTTCCTTTTCCGCGTTTTTGCGTTTACTGTCTTCCATTAGGCGCAGCAAAACAGCGACACAATGTGCACAGGTCATTTTTTGGGCATGCTCTTCACAGCCACACAAATGAGCTCTTACGATGAAGTCATCCTTATCGATTGACATATTCACTTCCCGATATACTTTTTTATCTACGACATTAGCATTGACCATAATGATCTCAGGACTTGAAAAGTCATCGATATCCAACGATTTGATGGCTTTTTCCTTCATCAATTTTTCTCCCTTTTCAAATGTTTGCTCATCGCCTGCAAAGTCACGTATCTGAGCTATTGTAAATTCCATACCATCACCTTATCTTTCATCTTATTATTGTATCATTATTTCAGATGAAACGCGATGAAGATTAAAAAATTTATCGATGTAAGAAGGAAAGAATTCATCAGAAGAAAGCGTAGAAATGCTACCACCATTCGTATTGGCAAATACCACCAATTTGTGAATACTTTGTATGCAATAGTATAGCATCACATATTCAAGATTTTACCTTTTTAACTTTTATAAAGTGAGAAATCACAAGATGGCTATGACGGTTCCTGCTTTAGGTAATAACATACTTCATCAAAGTAGGTACCATCGTAATATTCATAAGCATCATGCAAGGTGCCTTCATATTGAAATCCCAGTTTTTCGATAACACGTTTACTTTGTGTATTAAAAGGGAAATGATAGACACTGATTATTGTGCAGTGCAGATCTTCAAATGCATAGCGTAAGACTTCTTTTGCAGCCTCGACAACAATGCCCTTGCCCCAATAGGGTTTTCCGATCCAATAGCCCAACATGCGATAGCCATTGCGAGGACGATGTTGATCCGCATCTAAGCTGATGAGTCCATACAGAGTATTATCCGTTTTCTGATAAATGCCCCATGTGTGATCGTTTATCAGAAAATTAGATAAGATTTGTTTTGTTTCTTCCAGAGAAGCATGCGGCTTCCATCCGCACATGCGAGCAACGTCAGGATCTTTAGCCATCTCGTACATTTGTACATGATCTTGCATAGACAGTCGCTGCAGCCGTAAACGCGTTGTATCCTGTAAACGTTGACGTGTTTTATGGGATTGCAAAATACTAATGAGATGATTGGAATGTGCAAGTTGCTCTCTTTGTTCACAAATGGCCAGATGAAAACGCAGCCATTCTTCATATTGTGGTTTTGTTAATGCGTTGATCCGTTCTGCCAATACTTCAGCAAGTCCATCTTGACTAAAGGTTTTTAAAAGCGTAAAGCCCATGCTTTGAAAGAGTTGCTCTGCTTTCTGCACATAGGTGCTTACAAAGGGATCATTGATGACTTTAAAGGTAGTTGGATCATATTGTGAGCTATTCAAAAAAGAACTATTCGGATATAAGGCTTCCGTGGTAAACACGGCAAGGTTACTAAGAAATGCACAAAAGATAATTCCACCATCTTTTACAACGCGATGCATTTCATCCAAACAGATTCGTTGCTCTTCTTCTTTAAGATGATATAGAGGTCCCATACATAGTATGATATCAAAACTATCATCTGAAAACCTGGAGAGATCCATAGCATTTCCTTGGTGTAGGGTCAGCTTCATCTGTTTCTTCTTTTGTTGTTTCAAACGATTTAGGTGATGGGGCATCAGATCCATGGCACATACCTCATAGCCTGCTTCAGCAAGCGGTAAAGCATAAGCTCCAGTGGCAGCTCCTAAGTCTAAAATACGTTCATGTCCATGCAAATATTGTGTAAGATACTGCGTGGTCGTAAGAAATTCGATATGCGCTGCGGGTGATTTCTGTAATCGTTCTTCTTCATGAACATGTTGATAAAGTTCTTCTAAATTCATAAATATCAGCCTCCTGTAAAGCTTATTGTACCACTGATAAAATGCCTTCCAATAAATCTGCATGTATAGGTAAAAGACGCTTGTTAAGAAGAAAAAAACAAGGCATATGCAAAAGAAATGGGAAAAGATAGTTAGGCGAGATTTAATTTTTCTTCAAATAACAATAGTTGTTTATAATTGCGTGTTAGAGGAAGCAGAGCTTTTAACTCATCGTGGTAAACCTTATGAAATTCCGGTGCCAGAGTCTGTAAGACAGGTAACAGTGTTTTCATGATATAGGTTTCCAATGTCTGGGCATTTTGACCATCACGCTTTAAGATAAAATAGTGCCAACAATCGCGTAATGCTTTACTGCAGGCTTGTACATCAATTTTTTGCATGATACAGGCTGGCAATGTTTTATCAAGACAGAATTGTGCATGACACATCCATATCAATAAAGGCAAGGGGGAATGGCTCTTTGTATCGAAAGAAGATTGATAACATGTCAGCGCTTTGGCATATTGTTTCTGATAATAATAACATCCGCCAATATTATAATAGAAGATAGCAAGCGTATGAGAAGAAAGGCTTGTTTGTTTCATATAAGATAAAGCTTTTTCTTTATAGAATTCAAATTGCTGGGGCTCTATAAAAATGGCAAGATTACTCATCCAATGATATATGGAAAAAAGTGCATGGGGATTGTCCTTATGCATTAGCTCATATTGTTCACATTCCTTTAAGATGAGAAAAGCTTGTAGATAGTCGTGATGTTTATCACTTAAATGTAAGACAATACCAATTGAAAAGCGGGTGATATGATGATGGTAATGCATATGGAATTGTTGATAAAGTTGTTCTAATACAATGTTATTATGGGGAAAAGTACATTGCCATTGATAAAGAGCATCCTCCATCATGATTTGCAAGGATTCACTTAGAAAATCATGACAGGATAAAAATAATTGGTAATCTTTTGATGAAAGATATTCCTGACTTGTCCAAAGGCGAGTAAAGACTTGTAATATGCGAATATAAAAGAATTCCTGCACATGTTGCTGATAAGGAAGTAAGGATTGCAATAAAGCTATGCAGATGGCACGCATAGCTTCGTCATCATAATGCGCATAAGCAGAAAGCATAGCCGATAGCATTTGCTCGATATGTTTATCCATAGGGTGCGTATAATTAAAGGATAATGCAAATTGATCCAGTAACGTATCATAAATATCATCATCTTTTACAATTTTTCCTTGTTCTAAAGATATCAATGTCCGTAAAGAGAGGATCCCTACTTTATCAACAAGCTGTTGTTGTGTCCAGCCGGCTTGTAAACGCAGCCATCGTATCATAGCGCCTAATTGTTTTTTATTATGTTCATTCAGATATAATTTTTCTTTATGTGTTGTTTTCATGCGTTTATTATAGCATATTGAGTATTATCTTTTGCTATGGAAAGATATGGTCTGTTTATAAGGACCTCTCTGCCCCTGCCAGTTTATAAAAAAAGACACCGTTTCGGTGTCTGGCTATTTTTCATGGCAGGGGTAGAGAGGATCGAACTCCCATCAGCGGTTTTGGAGACCGTTATACTACCATTGTACTATACCCCTAAGATTTAACTGCTTAACTATATTACCATAGAAAATAAAATCTGG
Source organism: Longicatena sp. (assembly GCF_982403165.1). Taxonomy (NCBI): domain Bacteria; kingdom Bacillati; phylum Bacillota; class Erysipelotrichia; order Erysipelotrichales; family Erysipelotrichaceae; genus Longicatena; species Longicatena sp. The sequence continues at coordinate 7,144 of NZ_CEVYEL010000012.1, read as the reverse complement.
CAATAATAAAATAAGGAAAAATATGTACTTTCTAACATGCCAGCATATGGTAAAATAGTATTCATACGGATGGAAAATATTGTCTTTTTGTTTTATAGGAACAAACATGCCATGTTCAGCATTCTGTTGCCTAATTTCGCTTTGACTACTTCCTATAAATATAGTTATAACATAACGTATCATAAGACATTCTAGATACATAACCCCTCTTATGCTTTTTTGGCCAATGCTATGTGGAAAAATTTATTATTATTTCAAATTTGTAAGGAAAGTGTAAGTGACAACGATGGCAGCGAGATACTTGTTCTTTTATAATTACAGTGAAAGAAGGGATGTAAATGAAATTAACCAGACTTGCGCTGCATAACGTCAGAAAAAGCTATAAAGATTATATGATCTATTTTCTAACTCTGATGTTTTCTATCTGTTTATTCTATACCTTTAATTCCTTTCAAGCGCAAAAGGAAATCATGTCATTAAATGACTCACAATCCATCATGCTACAAACACTTGGCATTTTCATGGGAATCTTATCCGTTTTTGTGGCTATCGTACTGGCCTTTCTGGTCATGTATGCCAACAACTTTTTGATTAAACGACGGAAAAAAGAATTTGGTTTATATATGTTGTTGGGCATGGAGAAAAAAGATATCTCTAAGGTTTTAATTTATGAAACCGTATGCATTGGTGTGGTATCACTTGGTGTTGGATTATTACTAGGTATATTGTGCTCACAAGGCTTAGGCATCTTTACCGCACATCTGTTCTCAGTTCAAGTAAATTATAACTTTGTCTTCTCGCCATCAGCAGCTATTATCACTGCTATTTCCTTTACGATTATTTTTCTGGTTATCATGATGCTGAATACCAGAGTTATAGCGAAAGTAAAATTGATAGAACTATTGCAGGCTGAGCGTAAACAAGAAAAAGCTAGAATTCAAAAACCTTTCATCGCTGTACTCATTTTTATCGTTTCGTTGTTGTTGTTAGGGGCAGCTTATTATCTGGCGACACGCTCTACTCAGATGTTTGCGAGCTGTTTAGTTCCTATTCTAATTATGGGAAGCTTAGGAACATTGTTCTTCTTTTTGTCCCTATCGGGTTTCCTCTTACAGTTCATACGTTCCAGCAAGCGTTTATACTATCGCGGATTGCGTATGTTTGTATTACGTCAGGTAAATGCCAAAATCAATACTAGTTTTGTTTCTATGAGCATAGTTTGCCTTATGCTGTTATTAAGTGTAGGAGCCTTATCTGTAGGATGGAATCTGAATGATTCATTAAAAACATCCTTGGATACACAGACACCATATGCTTATTCCTTTACCCAATATCAAAAAGCTGATACACAAAAGATGCGTCAGATCTTGATGCTAGACACGGATAAAAATATAACGAGTAGTGAGACAATTTCCGTTTATACGGATCATCTGAAATTAAAGGATTTATTTAATTATGCGAAAGATGTAGACACTGGTATGTTGTATAAAGATGCAGATCTGGAAATTATCACATTAAGTGACTTTAATAAAGCCAGACGTGCCTGGAAGTTATCTCCCATGCAGTTAAAGCAGGATGAAACTTTCTTTATCAGCGGCTCATCTAGTATCATTCCAACCTTAAATGAAATCGCAGAACAGACGAAAAAGCCACTGCAGGTGTTTAATCATAAACTGCATTTACAAGTAAAGCAAGAGGAAGCCATCAATATTGCCACAGAATTTGGGTTTAGTACAGGGGCTGCCATCGTTGTGCCTGATGCCATATTGCCACCGCAAATAGCTAGCCATCATACTTTCTGGAATATTGATGTTAAAGATGAAAGTAAGATCGAGGCATATGATACGAAGGTACATGAGAATGCAAAGAAGCTGTTGGGAACGAATGAACAAACTCTTCGCTATTCTTCTATGACTCGTAAATTGATTATTGATAATCAGGCAGGATTAGGTATGCTGTTCACGTATGTCGGTTTGTATTTGGGAGTAGTCTTCTTAGTGGCAAGTGCAGCAGTATTAGCATTGCAACAGCTTTCTGAGGCTGAGGATAATCAAAAACGTTATTTGATTTTAAGAAAAATCGGTACAAGTGAAAAGATGATGAATCATTCCATCTATGCACAGATATCTATTTATTTCTTGTTGCCATTAGTGTTGGCTGTTATTCATGCATCTGTTGGTATTCCTGTAGTATCTACATCTTTAATGTCCGGTTTGGGAATCGGTGATATAGGATTAGCTAATTTCTTCTGTGCCATTGTCGTTATCTTAATTTATGGAAGCTATTATGTATTTACGTGCATGAGTTATAAACAAACACTATATGCAAGAAAGTAAGAATTCAGCTTAATGATTAAAGAAAAAGCATACTTAGGATATGCTTTTTCTTTTGCTCATGGTATGCTATAGGTAAGAAAAAATTGATAATTAGAAATATTTCCTATTTAAAGGTTATTCATAAGGTAGTAAATACTATTGTTGAACGATTAAAATGCTTGCTTGATAATATTATATGGATACGGATTAACGTATTGAAATTATAGAAAGGTGATTGAAATGCAACTGGATGAGCAACTGATCAAAAAATTTAATGAAACTAATCTTTTATCAAAGATGGGTGAAGCTTATAAAGGCGATATTAAAACTAAAAGTTTAAAAAAATAAGTAAATCAATTGCTGGGTTGAAATGGGAAAATATTTGTTTAGAAGAAGTTAATCAAGTAACAGGATGGCTATCGGTAAATAATCCAAATGAGTATAATTTGTATTGGAACGATATGGTCAATCAAATTAAAGCAACAGTTATACCAGATCTTATCATTAAATTAGATGCCATGCTATTAGAAGATAAGATAACAGAATCAATTAAAACGGCTGTTGTTTTCGATGTAATAAATATAATTATGGTTAATAGTTATTGTGACATTATCCGCTCAGAATTTTATAGTGAAATGTTAGAAATTTATTTATTAGGGCATTTGCCATATGGCTGGGAAGGTAACTATCCCAAAGGAAGAATATTGGTATTTTAGGAGGAAAAAATGAAAAGAAAGGCAGATTTTTTAAAAAAAGCTAAAGAGGCCAGCAATGATATTTCTAGAATTTTAAGAATAACAGAATTTCAAGATGAACTGGCACGTCAAGTGTATGGAGCATTTATGTTTGGAGTACTAAATGCGCTTGCTTATGAGATGGGGAAATCACCTACAGATGTTCAAGGAATGATGATTGAACTTTCAATTCATGAGTTGGGGTATGAAACAAATCAAGCTGTGGAATTCTGTCAATATGTTATCAATTGTACAGATCGAGAAAATAATCCAACTACTTATGCAATAATTCATAGGGGAATGGAAGGATACTATCAGCTTAAAGAAAAAAAAGAAGCAGAGTTAATTACAAACTATGAGGATATTATAAAAGCTTTAAAAGATGTCCAGACGCGATAATGAAGTATTGTAAACCAATGAATTCAACTAATTTAGGTGATAGAAATATAAATTTATCCGTTGGGTCAGAATGGCGTTATCGAATAGATGATTTAGAAAATCAGATTATGGGTTATGCAATTACAATTTCCAAAGTGCAAGGGATAATGTTAAATTGAATATAAAATTAACATATTGATATAAGGTGTAAAAATATAAAATTTAAAATTTTCAATGATTTCAAACCTAATGAAAAACAAATAGATAATATTATAGATAAATTACCTCTAGAAATTAAGGAACTACAAAAGCAATTCGGCGAAGGTACAATTTGATGGAGATGTCGCAAAAATAATGATACAGGCTAAAATCAGAACTGCTGGACCTCCAGGAGGAACTTTTGTTATGCCATCATCTGTTGCAGACGACCTTATAGAGCAAGCTGAGAAGAAATTTCTAATTTAGAAAAAGTTACGAGCCTGGTACATTAGGTGCATCACCAGTAAGAGTTGATATAAAAAATCCTGGGAATATAAGAATTCCATCTGGAAATGAATTAGGAGCAAATTTACAGTGGCTACCTGGCAGAAATACAGATGGAGGGATACCGGAAGCAACAATTACATCGCCAAATCCATGTGGTAAAAGTTAGTAAAATTTCAATGTGTCTAGGATTCTGGATATGTCATAAGCCAGTGATTTTTTCTTTTGCTCATGGTATGCTATAGGTAAGAAAAATAATCTGATAATGAAATAATATTTTTATCTATCAGCAAGTATAACGATGGGTTTAAAAAACATTGCATATACGCAAATATGGAAAGGAGATGAGCGTAAATGCGAATTGATCGGATATCGAAACAAGAAGATGTTCAGGTGAGGGAGCTGATATGGAAAACCTTTTTGCGATTTGATGCAGTTGATTATAGTGAAGAAGGTGTGAAGGATTTCTATGCCTATCTGATGCGGGATGATCTTTTTGAGCGTCTCATCTTTTTAGGAGCATATGAAGAGGATATTTTGATTGGAGTAATGGCAATGTGTGAGGGACACATCTCACTTTTCTTTGTAGATGAACACTACCATCGCAAAGGGGTAGGGAAAGCTTTGTTTCAAAGCATGTTGCGTTTACAAAAACAAATGATCATCACGGTGAATTCCTCACTCTATGCAAAAGAAGTGTACGAACATTTAGGCTTTCGCGCCATCAATCATGAAATTGAAGCCGGAGGCATTCGTTATATTCCGATGTTGTATACAAAAAATGGGTATCTTTTATAAATGATTTTAACCTTAAAACATATGAGGAAAAAAACCTTTCATTAGGAAATGGTGGGAGTGCGTCGTAAATTCAATATTTATTAGATAATTATAATGATGGAAGGAAGAAAGCGTTATTAACCTTACCGACAAATTTATTTGATTTAGAAAAACTACAAGAGCTTATTTGATCAACATCCATCAACATCACTTGTATAAACACACTCTATAAATGAGAGTGCTAATACAGTAATCATTGATAAATACAGTGTTTCTGTAATCATCTTTTATAGTATATCAAGAAAGAAACAGCAACATTAGCCATCGTCCTAACAAGACAGCAAGGATACAAAACAGCAGACTGCCACATGCATATATACTGCCACTAAGATAACGTTGTGTTTCAAAAAGCTGCACCGTTTCTAAAGAAAAGGTAGAAAAAGTCGTAAAGCCTCCACAAAATCCAGTCTTAATGAAAAGTATGATATCCGGTTGTGCTTTTGTTTCTTGAGCATAAGCTATTATCATACCAATACAGAGTGCACCAAGAATATTTATTAGCATAGTCATAAAGGGGAAAGAAGTACGCATCGGAAGAAGTCCTAAACCATAACGCAATATGGCTCCTAAGGCGCCTCCACATCCCACTAAAATTAATTCTTTCATTCACATGCCCTCCTGCTCTTATGGTAATGATTGTATCATGGTTCTAAGTTGTAGAAAAGCATAGGATCGGCAATTTTTATAGGTTTTATCTCCTGTTTATGATATAGTTATGTGGGATTAAAATGAATACGTAAAGGAATAGAATGAAGTTTGTGATAAAGTGATGCCGCTGTAAAAGTTATGATGGCATTATGAACGTTACGCATAAGGAGTCAGTATGAAGAAATATAAAACGCTATTATTTGATGCAGATAATACCTTGTTGGATTTTGATAAGACGGAAAAAGAAGCTCTGCGTAAAACCTTTACCATGCAGAATATTCCCTTTACTCCAGCGATGAAAAACCGTTATCTGCAGATTAACACTGCTTTATGGAATGCCTATGAAGAAGGAAGAATGACAAGGGAAGAAGTTATCTTTACACGCTTTGGTAAGCTGTTTGATGAATTCCATATTGCTGAAGATGGTGTTCAATTTGAGCATATATATCAAAAAGAATTAGGAAAAGGACATGCCCTCATGCCACATGCGCTCGAACTTGTGAAACATTTGAAGAAAGATTATGAATTGTATATCGTAACAAATGGGGTAAGCGCAACGCAGCATTCGCGTTTGCATGATTCAGGCTTAGATCAACATATCCGTAAAGCATTCATATCAGAAGAAATCGGTTATCGAAAACCAATGAAGGAATATTTCGATTATTGTTTTGCTCATATTCCATCATTTGAAAAAGAGCAGACATTAATAATCGGAGATTCCTTATCAAGTGATATGCAGGGAGGTATTCATGCAGGTATTGCGACCTGTTGGATGAATCCTAAACAAAAACCAAATGTGCAGGATTTACCAATTACCTATGAAATAACCAATTTAAAAGAGTTATATTCTATATTAGAGGAGGATGAATAATGCGAGCAATTCTATTTGATTTAGATGGTACCTTAACGGATCCTAAGGAAGGCATTACAAATTCCGTGGCATATGCTTTAGAAAAAGCGGGTATCCCTATCGAAGATAAAAATGATTTAATTACCTTTATCGGTCCGCCTTTAGCAGATTCGTTTGCACAATTTTATGGTTTTAATAAGGAACAGTGCGATGAAGCAATCAAACAATATCGCGTTTATTTTAAAGAAAAGGGAATCCTGGAAAATAAAGTATATCCTGGTATAAAAACGATGTTGCAACAACTGAAGGAAGATGGAAGACAGTTGTTTGTGGCAACGAGCAAGCCACATGTTTTTGCGAAAACGATTTTACATCATTATCAACTTGCTGAATATTTTGATGGTATTTATGGCAGTGAATTGGATGGCACAAGAAGTCGTAAAGGTGAAGTCATCGCCTATATTTTGGAAAAGGAAAACCTAGAAAAAGAGCATTGTGTGATGGTTGGTGATCGTAAGCATGATATATTGGGGGCAAAGGAACATGATCTTGCCAGTGTCGGTGTATTGTTTGGTTATGGAGATGAAGAGGAATTACAACTTGCAGGTGCGGATGTCATCGTGAACGATGTTGAAGAATTAAAACAATATTTACTTAGTAAAAGATAGGAAGTGAAATGCATGAGTGAAAAAAAGAAATTAGATACGAAAGCTTTGCTGGAAAAAAGTCGCAGCGTAAAACAGAAGCCACAAGGCTCCCTGTTAGAACGTAAGTTGAAAAATAAGAAAAATGGCGCAAAGTTTGGTAAAGTGAATTTCAATGGATAACAGGAACGCTTCCTGTTTTTTTTATGTGTGGCGGGCATGCCACATATCTAGGGTGAAAATCCCTCGGGGCGT
>NZ_CEVYEL010000011.1:0-61670 GCF_982403165.1 Longicatena sp. | reverse complement strand
TCTGAATAAGATGCAGTAGTAATGTTAAATATCAACGATACAGCACACTAGAAGATAGTAGAAAATATATGATATGTGTGATGAATAGGAGATATTAACTATGGAATTACGTTATGAAGATGGTTGGTTGTTAGAGATGGATGCAGATGCAGGAGTTTATGATGTCTACGATGAGAAAAGATGCCTCTTACAGCAGGTTACAGGAAATCAGCGCCTTTTGCTTTCTGGCAAGGACAAACGTCCAATGCTCTATATTCGCAAAGACAAGCAAACCTTTGTCGTAAAACCACGGGCGCTACCTGACACCGGTGTTGTGAACTTTCGTGATCTTGGCGGTTATGTGAATCGTGATGGACAACAGGTACGCTATGATTGTTTTTATCGCAGTGCTCCTTTGTGTGATTTACAGAAGGATCATGTGGATTATTTGCATCAACTGCATATACAACATATTCTGGATTTGCGTAGTGATATGGAACGTAAAGGCAAGGAGGACATCCACTTACGGGAAGCGAAGTATCATCCCATATCGGCGATAACTTTTGATCAAGGAATGGATGTAAAAGGCAGTTTTGATTTTGCGACATTATTGCAACAAGTAGATGTCACATTGTTAAAGAATATGATGATGCAGGTTTATAGGAAGCTTCCTTTTGATAATCCTGCATATCGCCTTCTTGTACAAGTGGTGTTAGAGGAAGAGGTACCTGTATTGTTTCATTGCAGTGCAGGAAAAGATCGCACTGGTTTTGGGGCAGCTTTGCTATTGTTGCTGCTTGATGTTGATGAAGAAACCATCTTAAATGATTATGTCTTAAGCAATCAGTATCGTAAAAAGGAGAATGCGAAAATCTATGCGCAGGTAACAGCTTCGCAAACGGATATGGAGGCTGTAATGGGGGTACAAAAGCAGTATCTTAGGGCAGCTTTGCAGGCTATTAAACAACGCTATCAAACCTATGAAGCCTATTTTCAAGCAGAATTCGGTATTGATGAAACACAAAGAAAGCATCTAAAACAATGTTTTTTATATCCTTTGAATATGTAGAATCATGTTATTTTAACGCCTGTTCTTGAATTTTTTTAAAGAACAGGTTAAACTATATGACATGAATATATTTGAGGTAAGAGCATGTTTGGCTATGTCATTGTAAATAAACCGGAACTAAAAATCAAAGATTTTGATGTTTATCGCAGTTTTTACTGTGGCCTTTGTCAATGTTTGAAAAAAGAATTTGGACAGCTGTCACGGTTTTCCTTAAATTACGATATGACATTTCTGGCCATTTTGTTAACTGCGTTATATGAACCGCCTACGGAAGAGAAGATGAAACGCTGTATGATACATCCCATGCAAAAGCATAGGATGTATGATAACATCTATCTTAGCTATGCGGCCGAGATGACGATTGTCTTAACGTATTTAAAGTGTGAAGACAATTGGCAGGATGAACATTCGCATACATCACATATGTATCAGAAAGTATTAAAGCATCGCTATGAAAGCATTAAGCAAAAGTATCCTGAGAAAGTAACACGTATTGAAGAAGCCTTGATAGCACTTGGTGAAGAAGAAAAAAAGGGAACTAGGGATCTGGATCTGTTGGCTTCCTATACAGGACGTTTTATGGCAGAAATTTTATGCTACAAGGAAGATGTGTGGGCACCCACTTTAAGAACGATGGGCGATTATCTGGGACGCTATATTTATCTGCTGGATGCTTATGATGATCTAGAAGAAGATAAAAAGAAACAGTGTTTTAATCCTTTGTTAGAAGAAGCGAAGAAAAGCGATTTTGATGAACGCATGCGCACGATTTTAGAATTGATGATTTCCGCATCATGTGAGGCTTTTGAAATATTGCCTATCATTGCGTATGCAGATATCATCCGCAACGTATTATACTCAGGGATATGGGCAAAATATGAATTAGCACGTAAAAAGAGAACAGGTGAAGAAGATGGAAGATCCTTATAAGATATTAGGGGTATCAAGAGATGCCAGTGAAGATGAAATAAAAAAAGCATACCGACGATTAGCAAAGCAGTATCATCCGGATGTAAATAAAACAGCGGGAGCTGAAGAAAAGTTTAAAGAAATTCAGAATGCTTACCAGCAGATCATGGATTATAAGAAAAACGGTGGACCGCAAGACTTTTGGAATGCCAGTGGCTTTAGCAGTAGCTATGGTAATTATCAAGGCTATCAAAAGGGTGGGGCAACGAATGATTATCAAGCGGTAGTGAATTATCTGAATACCGGTCAATATCAGGCAGCGTACAATGTTTTAATTAATATTCAAGAACGTGATGCCAGCTGGTATTATCTGTTTGCCATTGCGAATTATGGCTTAGGTAATCATATTGCGGCAATGGATGCGGCGGAAAAAGCTTGTCAAATGGATCCAAGCAACCAACAGTATCGTCAATTGTATGCGCAGTTGCAAAGAGGCAGGACGCGCTATCAGCAGATGCAGACACCGTTTGGTGGTGCAAGCAATTTCTGTTGTTATTTGCTGTTATGTAATATGTGCCTTGGTGGAGGCGGCATGTGCTATCCTATATTATGCTGTTAGAGTGGAAACACTCTTTTTATTATGGCGTTTTTTGCTTTTTCCTGTAATGAAGAATCTTAATTGATACATCACATCTATCTGGAAAAAGCCTTTATGATATAGAAAGCTGTTTTATATAAAAGGCAGTCTTTGCCTCAATTAGGCACAAAGCTAGTCGTTACTTTGTTTCACAGGGTGATGTGCTTTTCATTGCCTAATATGCATCAAATCCAGAAAGACCCGCTAACGAGAATTTACTTTCGCTCTTGTCTTTTTTACTTATCATTATACACGACAGAGCATATCATTTGATGTAAACGCATTCATACATGAATTTATTACTTTTCTTTACGAAACACATGCAATTTGTTGACAAGTTAAGAATTTCGAGTATGATAGATATGTAAAAGTTAGACGCGTATAACTTTTTTAGGAAGGCGGTAGACAGCATGATGACGACATTAGACAAAATACGTCCGGGTATGGGCGGCATCATACAAAGTGTAGGTGGGCAAGGAGCATTGCGCAGAAGACTTTTAGATATGGGATTAACTCCTAAGACCAAAATTCAGGTAACTAAGATTGCCCCTATGGGAGATCCCATGGAATTATATTTGCGTGGTTATGTATTAACACTGCGTTTGCAGGATGCAGCAGAGATTGAAGTACTAGTTAAGGAGGAAGTGCTATGAGTGAAGTGCTAATTGCATTAGCCGGTAACCAGAACTGTGGCAAGACAACCTTATTTAACCGTTTAACCGGAAGCAATCAGCATGTCGGTAACTTTCCCGGGGTAACAGTAGAAAAGAAAATGGGAATCATTAAGAATTTCAAAGAGGCAACACTTGTCGATCTTCCGGGCATTTATTCTTTGTCGCCTTATACAAGTGAAGAAGTTGTCACAAGAGATTTTATCTTAAAAGATCATCCTGCCTTAATTGTTAATATCGTGGATGCGACCAATATTGAACGAAACTTATATTTATCTTTACAGTTGATGGAATTAAAGACACCGATGGTCATCGCATTGAATATGATGGATGAAGTTACTGCCAGTGGAAACAGTATTGATGTAGAAAAGCTGTCAAAGCATTTACAAATTCCCATCGTACCGATTTCCGCTAGTAAGAATGAAGGCATCAATGATTTGATTAGTGTAATCAAGAAGGAAACACGTAAACATCAAGAAGCCATTCATCTGGATTTTTGTAAAGGTGAAGTACATCGTGCCATTCATTCAATTGCACATATCATTGAAGATCATGCGCAGACTGCAGATTATCCAACACGCTTTGCGGCTACCAAATTGGTTGAAGGTGATGAACCGATGCAGCGTGCTTTGCACTTACATCAAGATGATCTGGATATTATAGAAAAAATCGTTAAAAGCATGGAAGATGCTTTAGGTACAGACCGTGAGGCGGCATTAGCGGATATGCGTTATTCTTATATTGAAGAGCTGGTAAAAGATTGTGTTGTGAAAAATCATCGCTCACAAGGATTAAAGCGCAGTCAGCGCATTGATCAGCTGTTAACGCATAAATACTTAGGTATTCCGGTTTTTATCCTTATTATGTTGATGATTTTCTATTTAACCTTTGGACCGATTGGTGGTACTTTGCAAGGCTTATTAGAAGAAGGAATTGACATTGCGGTCAATGCGTTAAGTGATTTACTAATGCATTTACAAGTAAGCTCTTGGCTGCATGCCTTGGTGATTGATGGTATCTGTAATGGGGTAGGAAGTGTCTTATCGTTTCTTCCAGTCATCGTTACCTTATTTTTCTTTCTTTCTTTATTAGAAGATAGTGGTTATATGGCAAGGGTAGCCTTCGTCATGGATAAGGCATTGCGCAAGCTTGGCTTAAGTGGCAGAAGCTTTGTGCCAATGCTGATTGGCTTTGGCTGCAGCGTACCGGCAATCATGTCAACTCGGACCTTAAGTAGTGATCGTGATCGCAAGATGACAATCGTGGTAACACCTTTTATGTCCTGTAGTGCAAAACTGCCTATTTACGGCATGATCACAGCTGCCTTTTTCCCTGAACATACGGCACTTATTTTGATTAGTGTGTATCTGATAGGCATCTTTGTTGCGATACTGTCTGCTTTATTATTAAAGCGTACTGTATTTCAAGGGGAATCTGTACCCTTTGTCTTAGAATTACCGGCTTATCGTATTCCAAGTGCGAAAAGTGTGCTCTTACACATGTGGGAAAAAGCAAAAGATTTCTTACGTAAAGCTTTTACGATCATCTTTGTAGCTAGTATCATCATCTGGTTCTTACAAAGCTTTGACTTTGCCTTTAACTTTGTAGAAGATTCATCTACCAGTATGTTGGCTAACATCGGAACTTGGATCTCCCATATTTTTGCCCCATTAGGCTTTGAGGACTGGCGTGCATCAACGGCATTGGTTACCGGAATTACGGCGAAAGAAAGTGTTGTTTCTACCCTCTCTGTATTAACCAATACGACTAGTGATGCCGGATTATCCGTAGCTCTGCAAACGATCTTCTCTCCGGTATCCGCATTTGCTTTCCTATGTTTCACGGTGTTATATATGCCATGTGTAGCTGCTTTTGCGGCAACAAAACGTGAATTAGGTTCTATGAAACAGGCATTGGCTACAGTGGCTTATCAAACCGGTGTAGCTTATGTGGTAGCACTACTTGTTTATCAGATAGGTTCCTTGCTTTTCTGATGACAGAATCAAGAAAAAAACATATACTAATAGTATAAGAAGGATGTGATGATATGAACTTAGCAGATGTTATCGTGAGCGCCATTATTATCGGCTTATTGATCATTGTCTTTTATGTAACCAGAGCTAAAAAAGGAAATAGCGGTTGTGGCTCTTGTACAAGTGATTGCAGTTCCTGTCATGCATTTTCCAATTTCTATGAAGATTATAAAAAAGATGAGGCTGATAAAAAGCTGAAAGAATAAATTGCATAAATAATTGTCTTACTTGAGGCTGTAATGAAATAGACAAGATTGATAAGTCTATGAGGTTACAGTCTCTTTTTTCTATGTTTCATGCTGTAATGAATTTTTTAGATAAAGAAATAAATTTTTCAGATAAAAGGTATTGGAAAAGAAAGAATCAATAACATATTGAAAATTAATTACAATGGTGATATCTTATAAATGAAATATAATTACATAAGAGGAGGATATCATGAACATTGTAATTGATGCAGCAACTGTTTTAAGGGCATGGCCAAACGTAGAGAAATACCAGAACACGACTTTACGTTATACCCCGAATACGGATTTTCCTGAGGTCATGGAGGAGATTATCGGTAAGCCGGATATCATTCGGCTGTTTGTGACCTTGGACGAAGTTTGGGATTATCGAACGAATGAATATCATTGGAATTATCTGATTGGTGAAAATCGCTATGTTGGTGATAATAAGCATTATGAATACGATTGGCCGTTGACGGAAGTAAGTCCTTTTCAGGTGCATGAAGAAGATTATCTGCGTTCTCATGCGGCGCATGCCAAAACGGTTATGTTGAATATTCGCCGTTATGAGCGTGAAGTTATTGAAGGAATCATTACTCTGGAAACCTATGAAAAAGTTTTTGAAAAGGTAGTGGAATACTATAAAGAGCATATTGCCAATATTGTCTATATTGAATGTTGTAATGAAGTGGAAATTCCGCGTTTCGGTGGCTTGCGCATGGAAGAATACTATCCGTTATATCAGTGTGCTAGTCGTGCCATAGCTCGTTTAAATGCCAAACATTCTTATGAACAGCCATTGCAGATTGGTGGTTTTGGGATGTCGGCAGGTATGTCCAATTGGAAATACTGGGATGCTTTTATGCGGCTTCTGGCAAAGGATGAAAAGCGCAAAATTGATTATTATTCAATGCATGAATATCATGGAAATCCATGCCGCATCTTAGAATTTTATATTCGTCATGAAGAACTGCGAAAAGAATTTAACTTACCGGAATTGCCTTTGATGATGAGCGAATACGGTATGCGTTATGGTTTGGGAGATGCCGGCAGACCGGACAATTTACATAACGCCAGTGGTGAAGTAGCCGGCATGTTGTTAGGTTCCTATTGTAAAAACTTAAAGATGTTTCCTTGGTGCAGTTTTCATAATCCGAATCAGCAGTTAGGAAGAACGATGTTCTTACAAATGGAAGATACTTATATCCCAACACCAAGCGGGCATGTCATGACGATGTTTCACTGGCTCAAGCCTTGGCAGCTCATTGTGGAAGAAGATACGGAAAATCAAATCATCGCGACCAAAGATAAAGACAGCTATGCCATCATGGCAGCGAATCCATTAGAAGATAAACGGGAATATCATTTTCTGCTAAAACATATAAAAAAGGCGGATTATATCATGAAAGAATATTATGTGGATGCTTTTCATAACAACTGTCTGCAAGATAAAAGTTGTATGAAATTGAGTATTTCAAGAGAAACTAAATTTCAAAATGTAGATAAAATTACGTTCACAAGAGAGATGAATCCAACAAGTGTACACTTTTATACTATAGAAAAAAGAAAATAAATTACATAATAAAAGATAAAATACGTCGAAAAGTGGCAAAAAATGCCATTTTTTAATACATTTTACACATAAATGAAATTAAATTACGAGAAAGTATAAAAAATAGTTGTAATTTAATTACACATATATTATAATATACATGAAATTAAATTACAGTTAGTTTCAGATAATGTAATTTCGGTGTAAGAAAGAGAGGGTAATTTATGAGCGCTGAAAAATTATCACTAGGTCAGCAGATCTTAGAAGGCTTAGGAGGAGCTGGAAACATTAAGGTCTTTGAGAATTGTATGACCAGGCTACGTGTCGTTGTAGTGGATCCATCTAAGGTTGACAGAGCGGCATTGGGAAACATTAAAGGGGTTTTACGGGTAGTTGGTTCTCCGGAAGAACCGCAGATCGTATTAGGTCCGGGTGTGGCAGATGATGTCTGTACGGAATTAAAAACGATGCCCGGCTTGAACTACTCCGAAGTGAAAGCCGATGGTGCTTTGATGAAGAAGAAAGATGCTAAAGGTATCTTCAGTTTCTTTGCGAAAGTATTCGCACCATTGATTCCGGTATTTGCCGGAACCGGTTTGATCTTTGGTATCATGAAGCTGTTTGTGTTGATTTTTAACATGACCGGTATTAGTTTATTTGATCCGGCTGCTGTTGTGGATGGCGGTTCACAATTCATGGCTGTATTAAATGTATTAGCTAGTACATTCTTTACGTATCTGAATATTGCTGTTGCCATGCAGACCGCAAAAGTCATGGGTGGAAATCCATACCTTGGCTTGGTTGCCGGTGGTATTGTTACCAACGTTGCCGGATTAAATGGCGTTGCGATGGGCTTCTTAGGCTTATCTTTCGCAAATGGCCGTGGTGGTACATTGGCCGCAATGGCAGCTGGTGCATTGATTGCTGTTGTCGAAAGAAAAATCAAAAAGCATACATCAAATGCCTTGCGCATTCACATGCCGTCGCTCTTATCGGTTGTCATTGTCGGTATCATTACGATTTACATCCTGCAGCCGGTTGGCGGACTTATCACAGATGGTATTACAGAAGCATTGATGTGGTTATTCAATAATGCCGGTCCTTTAGGCGGTGCTGTTATATCTGCATTGTTCCTGCCATTGGTAATGACCGGTATGCATCAAGGTCTGACACCGGTACATACGGCATTGATTCAGCAGTTAGGTTACACACCGTTGTATGCATTTAACTCTATGGCTGGTGGCGGACAGGTTGGTGCAGCGACCGCGTTGTATTTCAAATATCGTAAACAAAAAGCTTTACAGAGTGCCATCGTCGGTGGCTTACCTGCTGGTATCTTAGGTATCGGTGAACCATTGATCTTCGGTGTTACCTTACCATTAGGCCGAGCCTTTGTGACTGCCTGCCTAGGTGCCGGTGTTGGCGGCTTGGTTTGTGGCTTCTTCCCAGAAATGGGCGCCGTAACAATCAACGTTTCCGGTATCTTAGGAACTTTGGTTAATACCAAACCACTGGTATACTTATTAGCATATGCGACTTCTATTGCTTGCGGCTTCTTATTCACTTGGTTTGTTGGTGTTAAACAGGAAAATCTGGATACCTTCATCGTAGAAGAATAAAAAAAGACTTATGTACATCCTGCCTATGAAAGGCAGGATGGTGCATAAGTTCATAATTAAAAACAAAACCATTCATTCTGTATCGACTATGTAAAATATATGTATCAAAACTTTATGCAAATGAACTTTCATATAGTATATATGCGAAGCAGAATGAATGTATCGTATAAAGGAGGAAATTGTTATGAGTTTCATGTTTAAACCATTAGCTTATGATGAGCCAAATGCTGTAAACAAAATTCAATTGAAAGATGATGTACGACAAAATTTCATTCGTGGGAATGAAATTATCGCTAAAACGATGATTACCACTATGCAGACTGCCATGCGTGATGATTGCTATGTCTTATGCATGGATGGCTATGTCAGTGCGCAATTTGGATCTATGGTGGAAGCACTGCAAAAAGCTGCAAAAGAAAATCAAACAGACCTGTATGTTTACGATATGTGGGATATTTATAAAACACAGGCGCAAATAGATGAGCTGACAAAAGAAAGTCTACCATTAAACTATGAAGATGATCCGGTACTATTATTCGGTAGATTATACAAAGGGAATATCGAGAATTTTATTGATCCTGCGAAACAGGCGGAAGTAGTACAAACGCTGAAGGAAAGAAAAAAAGGCATTCATTTGATATATGGCATGGGAAGTGCCAGTGAAGCCATCCGTAAGGCAGCCAATGGCATTGCCTATTTAGATGTAACACCGAAAGTTGCGGCGATTCGTGCTCGAGAAGAAAAATTCGTGAATATCGGCGATGAAAGTGCAAGACCATTCAATTTGTTGATGCGTCGTAATTACTTTGTCGACTTTGAAGTAACACTGCGTTTACGTAAGACTTTACTAGATGAAGATGCCATTACTTTCTACATCTTGGATAATGATGATAATGATCGCCGCATGTTATACAACCATGCCTTAAATGAAATCCTAGATACGCTGATTCAATATCCATTCCGTGCCAAACCGGTATATCTGGAAGGCATCTGGGGAGGAGAATACATCCGTAAGATTCGTAATATTCCTATGGATATTGCCGGCAATATCGCATGGATCTTTGAATTTATCCCGATGGAAGTAAGTATTGAAGTCGCAGTGGGAGATGATGTTGCGGATATCCCATTCTATACCTTTGTTCAAAAGAAAGGCTTAGAAATGATGGGACAGCATTGTATGGAAGAATTTGAAGGTTATTTCCCAATTCGTTTCAACTATGATGATACATGGCACAGTGATGGCAACATGTCGATTCAGGTGCATCCGGATGAAGATTTTATCATTGAAAACTATGATGAATTCGGCCGTCAGGATGAAGCTTATTATGTGATTGCGACCGGACATGGAGCCAAGACGTATGTCGGCTGGAAAAATGATGGCAGGGAATTTTTGGAGCTGGCGAAAAAATCAGAAAAGGATCACTGTGATATTGATTATCAGAAATATGTTAATGCCGTACCATCCATACCGGGCAAACAGATCATGCTGCCGGCAGGAACGATTCATTCATCCGGACGAAATCAGTTGATTTTGGAACTGGGAAGCTTAACGATTGGCTCATATACGTATAAGGTATATGATTATAACCGTAAGGATAAAGAAGGTAAGGTACGACCAATCCATACTGCGAATGCAGAAAAGGTTTTACATTTTGAAAGGGATAGTGAATGGGTAGATAACAACATTGCCATTGAACCGATAATGGTCGAAGAAACACCACAATATCGTGAATATACCGTTGGTTCTACAGACTTGATGTATTATCAGACCAATCGAATCGAAATGGAAACCCATGCAATTTACGAAGGTAAAAATAACGGTCAGTTTACCGTACTCACCTTAGTGGATGGAGAAGAAATCAAGGTATATTCCAAATCGCATCCGGAATTTAGCTATACTCAGAAATACTTGGATATTGTAACGATTCCGGCAACGATTGAGGATTATGTCATTGAAGCTAAAGGCTATCAGCCGGTTGTGATACATAAGACCTTCTTAAGAGAAAATTATTCACGTTATAAGAATTTGGACTATAAAAATCGTTAGAAAGGAAGGATACCATGGATTTTATCAGAGAACCAAAAGCAATACAGGAATTTTGGGATACCTGTAAATTACAGGGACAAAATGTAGTAGATCGACAAAAGAAAGTTAAGGAATGCATCGGTGTTTATAATAATGAAGAAGCATTAAAGGAACATGGCGATAACTTAGCGTATTGGGTAAGCAATCAAAACTTTAATCGTGAAAGTTATGTGAAAGGAAATCTGCAATGGGGTATTACTTATATCAATCCGTTTACGGTAGATGGGGAATGTGCCATGACCAGCGGCCATTATCATGGGGATAGTGATTGTGATGAATACTATTATGGTTTAAAAGGCGAAGGTTTCCTATTGTTTTGGGATGGCGCACAGGATTTCTATGTAGAAAAAATATTCAAAGGCTCCTTGCATTATATCAATGGGCATTATGCACATCGTATCATCAATAGTGGCGATGAAGTGTTGGCAGTGGCGGCATGTTCGCTACCTTCTAGTAAACAGGATCACAAATCCATTCAAGAAAGAGGATTCCCTTACCGCTGTTATAAACGAGATGGTAAGATTGTCTGGGAGAAGCAGGAATGAAACCCTTAAGACTTCAGCCTGTCTATATCAAAACGATATGGGCAGGGCATACCCTACATGATATCCGTTCCTTACCGGAAGAAGGTATTGGAATCGCCCGTGAAGTATGTGCCTATAAAAATTCAGAAAATCTAATTGCGGAAGGTGAATATCAGGGAAAAAGTATTAAGGAATTGATTCAAGAACATCATGAGGAACTGATGGGTAGGGATGATAGTAATCAGTTGATTCGGGCTGCTTACATTGATGCAATCGAAGATCTATCCATTCAGGTACATCCCAAGGAAACAGATGCCGCTATTTTAGGGGATTATGAAAAATCAGAATCTTGGTACATTGTGGATGCGAAAGAAGGTGCAAGCATCGTAGCAGGTACGACTACTACGGATAAAGCAGTATTGAAAAAAGCGATTGAAGAAGGTACGTTAGAAAAATACATTCAACGCATACCGGTAAAAAAAGGCGACTTTGCTTTGATTCCGGCAGGATTGCTGCATGCTTGTGGTAAGGATATGCTGGCGATAGAGATTGGCAGCTTTGGCGGTATCACATATCGTTTGTATGACTATGGCAGACCAAGACCCTTGGATCTGGAAAAAGGCTTTGCGGTATTGGATTGTGATGAAGCCTGCAGCATGACACATCATCCATTGCCAGATAAACCATGCAATCAGAGAAATACTGGTGTGGATCACCCGCTGTTTCATGTTGATGTGATTGATATTGCCAAGGAAGGACTGTTTGAAACAAACAACCAATATCATGTAATCGTATGCGTAGATGGAAGTGGGGTTGTAGAGTGTAAAGGGGAAGCATTTGCTTTAAACTATACGCAGACGCTACTCATACCGGCAAGTGCGAAGCAATATCGCATCAAAGGAAATTTGCGTATTTTACAAGGTTGGAAACCATAAAACGATGAAATATGCATGAAAATGCTATTTAAAAAGCATAAGAATGAGCGATAAACGAGAAATCAGTTAGCATAATAACCGGGGTAATGATATAATATGAATGTTAATGGGGTGTGAATATGAACACAAAAATTGAAAGTGTCTATGCGACATTGTCTAAATCTGACAAAGCCATTGCGGATTATTTTTTAAGCCATGGCAAAGACATAATTTCTATGAACATTCATGAACTTGCGGCTGAAATCGGTACTTCTTCTGCTTCTGTTTCTCGTTTCGTAAGAAAAGTATTAGGAAAGAGTTTTGCGGAAACCAAGATTGAACTGGCAAAGAATATTGAAAGTTTGAGTGTGGAAAATACCCATGAAATATTTGAATGGGCATCAGACTTTGATGATATGCCGAATAAAATCATTTCGCATATCGATCAGGTTTGTAAGGATGTGCTGGACTTCAATGGAATCAAGGTATTTGAGGAAGTTATCACCTTACTGGCAGATGCGGAAAACATCTTCCTGTTTGGTGTCGGCAGCAGTGGCATCGTTGCTCAGGATATGCATCAGAAAATGATTAAGCTGCGAAAGCGGGCTCTATATATTACCGATTCTAACTTTGGTACGTTAAATGCCGCTTTGTGTACGGATAAAGATGTGGTTGTGGCAATCAGTTTCAGCGGTCGTACCAAGGAAGTCAATATAGCTGCCAGAAAAGCAAAGGAAATGGGCGCAAAGGTAATTTCTATTACCAATAATACAAAAAACAAATTGCGTGCCTTAAGTGATATTAATATTGTGATACCAAGTGTGGAAATGAATGAATCAAGATTGGCCGCTATTTTTTCACGCTATGGACAGTTATTTGTTGTCGATATGCTCTTTGTCGGTCTGGCAAAACGGATAAGTAATTCTCCGAGCCAGTTATTGGATGGTTATCGAGAAATCTTAAAGGAATTAAAAGAAAACAGATAGGAGATTCAAATGTTATGGAAAAGATAAAGACTTTTCTTGCTCCGATAAAAGGAAAACTGTTGGATATCAGTTGTGTTCCTGATGAGGTTTTTGCGGATCGTGTTATGGGAGATGGCTTTGCGCTGGATATTTTAGGCGGTGAAGTCATTGCTCCGATGGATGGTGTCGTTACGGCAGTATTTCCGGGAGGACATGCAGTTTGTCTGCAAGCGGATTGCGGTGTACAGGTATTGATACATATCGGCTTGGAAACGCACACTATCAAACATTTGTATAAAACAAAAGTTGAACAGGGACAACATGTGAAGGCAGGCGATTTACTGGTTGTTGCGGATTATAAAAAATTACGTAAAAAGGCCAAATCACCAATTACGCCAATCGTTTTTTTGAATCAGGAAAAGATTGAATTATTAAAAGAAAACGAAATGGTAGAAGCAGGAGATACCGGTATCATCCGTATCACTGTTCAGGATGCCTAATATGATACAGGGATATGGTGTATCTCTTTATTTAGAAGAACATGCAGATGAAACAAAAATGCAGTCTTATCTGGCATTGGCAAAAAGCAAAGACTGTAAGGAAATATTTACTTCTGCCCATTTACCAGAATACACGCTAAAAGAACAACTCCGATTCCTCGCCATATTGGTTAAACAGGTACATCGTTTCCGTATGGAAATCAGTGTGGATTTCGGTGGTGGCAGTATCATGGAAATATTACAGGATCCCTTTACATGCGAAGCCATTGCTTCATTACAACTAGATGCCATGCGATTGGATTACGGATGTAATGCGGATATCATGGAAGCTTTGCACAAGCAAACCGGGATTTCTACCTTTATTTTAAATGCTTCCATCTTACAGGAAAAAGAATTGCTTCCATATTTGGAAAAAGCAAAAGAGCATCAGATACAAATAAAGGCCTGTCATAATTTTTATCCTAGAGAAGATACTGGGTTAGATATGGATTTCATGATCAGTCAATATCAGTTGTTTCATAAATATGGTATTCCGGTCACTGCCTGTATCGCTTCTCACACTCATCCAAGAGGGCCGATATTCAAAGGATTGCCTACCATGGAAAAACAGCGTTACATGTCGGTGGAAAAAGCCGCTTTAGAACTTTCTGCTTCATTAGTGGCTGATTGGCTGTTGGCAGGGGATGCCTATTTAAAGGAAACCGAGTTGGATGCATTGTATTGCATCTTGCATAAAAAGGAATTGGTGCTGCATGTCTCATTTTTAGAAAATGCAACAAAGGAAGAAAAGCAGTTGCTGTTAGGGCGCGTGCATGCCATTCGCTATGACAGCAATTCCCGCATACTCCGTTCCCAATCATCACGAGAGATGGCGGAGTTTGCGAAAAAAATCAAAGCGCATAATACAGTTGAAAGAAAAGCTTTGACAATTACCATTGATAATGAAAACTACCTGCGTTATAGCGGGGAAGTACAGTTTGTTTTACAGGATCTGCCCAGTGATGAACGGGTTAATGTAGCAGGCTGTATAGCGAAAGAGGATGCATGGAAACTGCAATATTATCGGGAAGGTTTCGCATATCGTCTGATTGCTGTTTGACATCCTTTGGGATGTCTTTTTAGGAGGCAGGAAATGAACTATCATCAACTTACAAGTAAAGATGTTTCCCAGCTTTTGGAACTGTGGAATGAGGTGGTTTTAGAATATCCGCTAACGATGAAAAAACTGGTACAGACTTTATTTTGTGATGAAAATTATGATAATCAGGCTACTTTCTTAGCAGAGAACGAAAAAGAAATCGTAGGTTTTTGTATAGCAATCAAAAGAAAGTATCCGTATTTAGAAAAAGGTCTGGAAGAAGATAAGGGATGGATTTATGCCATTGCCGTAAAAAAAGCTTATCAAAGACAGGGGATAGGCAGTCGGTTACTGGCTTATGCAGAAAACTATCTGCAATGTCCACATGTGATTGTCGGTGCTTATAGTCCACATTATCTAATGTGTGGTATTGATGCAAATAAACAAGAAACTGTGTCTTTTTTCACAAAGCACGGTTATCAGCTCAAAGCTTGCGCATATCCGATGAAGATGGATCTTACGACGTATCAAATGCCAAAAAGCATCCAGGAATTAAAGCAACGCAAGGAAGCAGAAGGCTATTCTTTTGTTTACTTTACATGGGCAGATGGCGAAGCGTTTTTATCTTTTCTACAAATGAATTTCAGTGCCGGTTGGCGCAAACACGTTATATCGGCAATGCAATCAGCTACGGCAGAAAATACGATTCTGTTATGTAAAAAAGGAAAGGAAATCATCGGCTATGTGCAAAGAGGCATTTTACAGGAAGCCAACCGATATGGCCCTTTTGGTGTGAAAGAAACATATCGCGATGCCGGTATCGGTTCCATCTTAGCGCATCTGATGTGGCAGGATATGAAAGCAAATGGCTTAAAAAATGTTTGGTTTCACTCTACCGATGAGAACGGGCGACGTTTTTATGAACGACAGGGCATGCAGGTCGTAAGAAAATTAGTACACTGTGAGAAGGTGAGAACATGAATCTGGCTGTTATCGGGACAAGTAAGATTGCCCAAAAATTGACAAGCACCTTTCTTACGTTTCCGGATATGCAAGTAAATGCTGTGTATTCAAGAACAAAGGAAAAAGGAAAGGAATTCGCATCGGTATTTTCCTGTACCAAAGTTTATACAGATCTTGAGGATATGGTAAACGATAAAGAAATAGACTTGGTATATATCGCTTCCCCTAACGCGTTACATGTAGCTCAAAGCAAGATCTGTTTACAACATGGCAAGCATGTGTTTTGTGAAAAGCCGATTGCTTTTTCCAGAGATGAACTGGATTCTTTGATTGCATTGGCTAAGCAGAATCACTGTTTCTTTCAAGAGGCTATGACGGTAACTTACATGCCAAACTTTTCCATCCTAAAACAGGCCATACAGGATAAACATCCGCATTTACTAACCTGTGATCTGTCCCAATATTCAATACAATATGATGCTTTAAAACAGGGAGAAATAAGCAATGTGTTTGCTAAGCAGATGAAAGGCGGTGCTTTGTATGATTTAGGTGTATATTGTTTACATTTTGTATATGGCATTCTTGGATATCCGAAAGCTATGACGAAATATGATGTAAGATATACCAATGGTATTGATACCTCCGGTGTTATCGTGATGCAGTATGAGCAATGCAATGCCATCATCAGCTATGGAAAAGACAGTAAGGGAAGTGCCCATACTAGAATCCAATGTGAAGAAGGGTATTATGATATGGAAGGAGCTTGCAGCCGATTACGAACGATTGTTTTTCATGATGAACAAGGCACGCATGCGCTTGGTACAGAAACAAAGGAAAATCATCACTGGTATGAAGTAGATGCCTTTCTGAAAATGATACAAAAAAATAATCATGCCTTCCAACAACAGCAATGGGAACAATCTCTTGCGGTATGTCAGCTGCTGGAAGAATTACAAGAGAAAGGAGATAAAACAGTATGAAGGTCAGTGTACCATTGGCAGTAAGTGCCCAAAGTTTTTATACATATCTGTTGAAACAGATCAAAACCGATATTCAGGCTTCTAAAAATACCGTACCGGCTACGTTAGAGGAACTAGATGGCTATACGTATTCAAGATTTTTAAAAAGACAAAAAAAAGATGCATTGGAAATTCGAATTCAGGTTGGACCGTTAATTGAAAACCGCTATTATGAAGTGAAGTATCAGACACCGACGGCATCCAATCGTTATTTCTATGATATTACAGAAGTTGATGAACATCATATTGAAGTGACGTATTGTGAGGATAACAGTGCAAAAGGAAGTATCAATAACTGGTTTTATAAGACAAGAGTAAAATTTCGAGAGGCCAATGTGCAAATGCGTGTAAAGGAAACATTAAAAGCCATTGAACAACAATTACAAGGAGATACGTCATGGATACCATCGAAACCTTAGATACAGAACAGATCAATCCGGCTTCTTCACAGATCAGTGAAGTTTCCACATTAGAAAGACTTACCATTATTAATAATGAAGATAAACGGGTTGCACAGGCCGTATCGTTATGTTTGCCAAAGATAGCAGAATTTGTGGATCATGCAGCCATGTGTTTGAAACAGCAGGGCCGCCTGTTTTATATCGGTGCAGGAACTTCGGGCAGATTGGGAGTATTGGATGCCAGTGAGTGTCCTCCTACCTATGGTGTAAAGAAAGAGCTTGTGCAGGGCATTATCGCCGGTGGAACGATTGCTTTAACGGATGCGGTAGAAGGTTGTGAAGATGATGAACAACAGGCAGTTGAAGATTTAAAGCAGGTCGGTTTTACCAAGAATGATTGCCTGCTTGGCATTGCAGCCAGTGGCAGAACGCCATATGTGGTGGCAGCTTTACGCTATGCCAAAGAAATCGGTGCATATACCGGTGCATTGAGCTGTTGTCATAAGGCAAAAATATCGGCTTATGCCGAAACAGCAATAGAAGTCATTACCGGCGCTGAAGTAGTCAGCGGTTCTACTCGCATGAAGGCCGGTACGGCACAAAAGATGGTTTTAAATATGATCAGCACTTCGTTAATGATAGCCTTAGGTAAAGTATATAAAAACTATATGGTAGATGTGATGCCAACAAATGAAAAATTATTGCAGCGAGCAAAGCATCTCATCAAATTGACCTGTGATTGTGATGAAAGTTGTGCAGAGCAGCTATTTGAAGCAAGTCATCATAGTGTAAAAGCCGCCATTGTCATGCATAAGCTGAAGCTGTCCTATGAGGAAGCAGAAAAACGCTTAAAAACAAACAACAATTTAAATGAAGTATTATCCGGTAAGTAAAAACACGCTAGAAGCGTGTTTTTATGTGAAGCCTATTAAAAATGCGAATTAACAAGTAACTTTACATAAAGTTATTGGCAACAGATCTTGTCAATGAAAGAGGTGGATTTTATGATTAAAGAGGAAATTCTTGCGATGAGTTGAAAAGACGATGAAATATATAAAACGATTAAAAGGGAAGTTAATTAAAATGCTTTTTTAGTCATTAAAACACCAATGTAGTTCTCATCTGAGTTTTATTCTTACAGAGGCTTGTAACCGGTAAAGTATTTACGGATTATCAGGTTTTCCTATTAGCTTTTTTATCTGGGTTTATCGACCAATATGTGACAAAGTATAAATATACCAAAAAAAAGAAAGGCTCATTTTTGATAAACATAAGAAAAAATGAAAAGATGAGCAAATATTCGTTAGAATAGATAATAGATTTTGATATAGAGCAGGAAGATTTCATAGAATACCTGTTAAAGCATGGTATAACAGTGCAATGGAAAGTAGTTGTATAAAGATCTATGATTTTTACTATACGCTACAATTCTGATAGATAAGCATGTAATTATCACACATCTAGATTGGGTTTTAGCGTTGAATGGTGCTTCATAAAAATCAAAGATGGGGAAGATACCATTTTAAAGCGTTTGTAAAAAGCTAAAGAAGCATTTACATTTCTTTCAAATACAACTACAATAAAGGCAAAGAGGTGAAACATATGATACAGACATATCGAAACCATACTCCACGAATTGATGCCACCTGCTTTGTTGCGGATAATGCGACTATCATTGGTGATGTAACTATGAAAGCAGATGCCAGTGTTTGGTTTGGCAGTGTGATTCGTGGGGATAAAGATCATATTGAAATCGGTGAAGGCAGTAACATTCAAGACAATTGTACGTTACATACCGATCCACAGCATGTATTGACTATAGGAAAACATGTAACGGTGGGTCATAATGCCATTTTGCATGGCTGTCATATTGAGGATGAGGTGTTAATTGGTATGGGTGCCATTATCTTAAATGGTGCTCATATTGGTTCCCATAGTATTATCGGAGCCGGGGCTTTAGTGACAGAACATATGCAGATACCTAAAAACAGTATCGTTGTTGGCTGCCCTGCCAAGGTTATAAAGACAATATCAGCACAACAAATACAGGAAATTCAAGACAATGCTATGCATTATGCACAACTAGGCAAAGAGTATAAGGAGATGTAAAGATGGATGCAAATGTAAAGGAAATTATCAAAATTAAAATGGAAGCCTGTAAAAAGGCATTAGAGAAGAATGGTATGAAAGCGTATCTTGTGGAAGATGCACAGGCTGCCAGAGAATTAGTGAATGCGATGATCAAAGATCATGAAACAGTATGTGATGGTGGGACGATGACATTACAAGAAACCGGTATTTTGGATATGCTAAATCATCGTGATCTTGTGTTTCATTCACACAGTGATCCTACGATGACACGGGAACAAAGTGATGCAGAGGCACGTAAAGCATTTTCAGCAGATACCTTTATCGCCAGTACCAATGCGGTAACTTTGCAAGGAGAATTGGTGAATATCGATGGTCATGGAAACCGGGTCAGTGCTATGATTTTTGGACCGAAGCAAGTCATTATCGTAGCCGGGTATAATAAGATTGTCGAAGATGAAGAGGCGGCAAAGAAACGTATCCGTGAAATTGCTGCTCCAGCCAATAGTGTACGCTTGCATAAGCAGACACCTTGCAGCAAGACAGGAAGCTGTCAGGATTGTTACAGTAAAGATCGCATATGCAGCAGTTATGTTAAGATCAACTATGATAAGGAAGATCGTATCCGCGTAATTTTGATTGCGGAAGCATATGGGTATTAAAAACGATCACGAAAAAAGAGATGAGGAAAAAAGCGTAAAGTATTATCTCATAAGCTTTCTATCATCTCTTTTCTTATGCTATTTTATGCAATAGATAAGGTGTTTAGCAATACTATTGCAAAGAGTGTGAGCTAAGCTTCTCTTGTTATAAGTAAGCGTTTACTCTTTCAAGATCCGTAACACCATTCGGATTATCTTTCCGCATGTTTTCTAAAAGAATAGGAATTTTTGATGGATCTTCTCTAATTGCACAAGCCTCTTCCCATAAAATGCCGACTAATTGTAAATAAGTGACAAGTCCATGAACGCTTTCTACTTCAGGAATCTCATTGTCTTTTATGATAAGTAGCGATGTGATCTTACTATCAGAGCCTCGCTTGATTGGTTCTTGATTACCAAGCACATATTGATTTTCTTCAAAAAAGCGCTTTGTCGTATAGGTATAACGGGCAAGATTTCCCAACATATTACAAGCCCATACACAATCTTCACTGCTATGTTCTTGCAGCTTCATGGTCATTTCATAGCCCCAGCGACTATATGTTTGTCCAAATGCCTGTTCATCGCCATATAGATTGGTCATGCCATAGGTAACAATATGTTGATATCCTTTTGGTGAAGTATAAATACTATAGCCATCCAAATATTCATTTCCTCCAAATAATGCACGAGATGTTAATGTAGTTGCGTAATGTTTTGGCTTTTGATTAGGATAACATTTGGCAAAACTATCCTCAATCACTTCCCAACCCGGCGCAAAATCTTCATCAGCTAATGCTTTTCGATAATCCTCAAATCGCATTCCTGCTACAATCTTTTCCTTACCATGTGCATGGACAATTTTCTTTTTCGGTTTATGAAAAATACGCATAAGGATCCCTCCCTGTTTTTATTTTACCACAAGTGGCTTTGCATACTTTTGTTTTTTATAAAAAATACGAATAAGGCGTTTCAACATACCCATACTAAAGATGAAAAAGGAGTGATGATATGTTTGAACATAAGAAAAAGTTATTGCATCCAGTAAAAGTAGAACGTCCAAATCCGCAATATGCAGTACTAATGCAGGAGCAGTTAGGTGGAAACAATGGTGAATTAAAAGCAGCTTTACAGTATTTATCTCAGAGCTTTCGTGCAAAAGATCCTGTTTTTAAAGATTTATTCTTAGATATCGGTACGGAAGAATTAAGCCATATGGAAATGGTGGCAGAAACGATTAATTTATTAAACGGCGGTGATGTTGATTACAAAAAGGTTGAAAATGGTGAATTAGAAACAATGGTAACCTTTGGTTTAAATCCGGCTTTAGTTAACTCAAGTGGAAATCCATGGACAGCTGATTATGTTACCGTGACTGGCGATTTAGCAGCTGATTTATTAGCGGATATTGCCAGTGAGCAGCGTGCCAAAGTCGTTTATGAATACTTATATCGCCAGATTGACGATAAGTATGTAAAGGAAACAATCATGTTTTTACTTGAGCGTGAAGAAGCGCATAATGCATTGTTCTGTGAGGCGTTGAATAAGATTACGGATGATGGCAGTAACCGTAACTTCGGTATGAGTGAAGATAGTCGTTTGTATTTTGACTTATCGAAGCCAGGACGTTATTTTGATGACCCAGATCCTAAACCGGTAGAAATGGCAAACGCCAAAAAAGGAAAAACGACTGCGAAAAAGAACTAGTGAAAACACTTGGCATGGTGAAGTATTCCCAACTTCATCATGCTTTTTCTATAGGAATGAAGATGTTTATCGAAAAGTTTAAAGATTTACTGAATACGGATGCTTTTCTTTTCGATGATTCAGGTGCTTGCTCATCCATCTGATAATAAAGAAAAAGGGCCTAAGCCCTTTTATTCTTCATCTGCTAAACGTACTTCACTGACACCGGCAATCTCATCCATGATAATTGCCTCAATGCCATCCTTTAAGGTATCACCGATGGACATGCAGCCAACACAGGCTCCTAACAAACGTACACGAACGATGCCATCCGTGAAAGAAACATATTCTACATCGCCACCATCGCGCTGAATGTAAGGACGAATTTTTTCAATAACATTGCGTATTTCATCTTCTTTATTAATCATACATTCACCTACTTTCTATAAATGCAGCAGCTGATACATAAGTAAAGATACGAAAAAGCCTAAGATCATGCCGCCGATAATTTCAACAAATTTATGTCCTAAAACACTTTTGATTTTTTCATGATAAATCGGATCATTTAATTTCAGACCCTTCATACCTTCCAAATCTGATATAAGCTGTTTGGTCAGCTGTATGTTTCGCCCTGCATAATAACGTACATTTGCAGCATCATAAATAACAATGAAACTGAATACACATGTAATCGCAAAATAGGTGGAATCAAAGCCTTCACTCAATCCAATTGCCATCGTCAATGCAGTGACCGTGGAACTATGAGAGCTGGGAAATCCTCCGCATGCAATACATTGATGAATATCTACTTTCTGTGTACGCAAATAAAGGACAACAGGTTTTAAGACCTGCGCCAATACATTGGCAAATAAAGCTGCCAGCAGGGGATATATGGAACTCATGCAAGTATCACCTCATTAAAGAGAAAAAGTTCTCGTCTTCATTATTATAGCACAAAAACCAAAATTATTGATAGTTGTCTGCTTTTTGCCAGCAATTTCTCTTCCTATGATGTAATGTCATATAAAACATATGGAAAGGACTGTTAATTTTAGAAAAGAACGTGCTATAATTAACACGAGCGAAATGAGGTGAGTAGATGCATTATATGGTTGGTGAAGTCGTTGAAGGGGTGATTACCGGCATCAAGCCTTATGGGGCATTCGTCTATTTAGATAATTGTCATAATGGACTGATTCATATTTCCGAAATCAGTGAACGCTTTGTCCGTGATGTGCATACGTATGTGAAAATTAATCAGCGGGTAAAAGTGAAAATTCTTGATATTGATGAAGATGGCACCCACTTCAAACTGTCTTTAAAAGCTGTAGAGGCAAAGAAAGCTCGTTCTATGCGCAAACGCAAGATCATTCATGAATTGCCAAAGATGGAAATAGGATTCACATCCTTGGCAGAAAAGCTGGATTCATGGATTGAGGATGCAAACAGATAAAGGAGAAAAAGCATATGATGAAATTAGACACTACGCATGCATTTTTAAAAGAAGACGTAAAAAGCTATCAGGAAGTCGTTAATAAATATCACGAACAGCTGATGAAGCGTACCGGTAAAGGGAATGACTTTGTAGGTTGGGTAGAATGGCCGCATACCTATGATAAAGAAGAGTTTGACCGTATGAAGAAGGTTGCCCAAAAAATCCGTGAGAAATGTGATGTTTGTATTGTTTGTGGTATTGGTGGTTCTTATCTGGGAGCACGTGCTGCTATTGAAATGATCAATGGCTTGTATGCTGATAAAAAACCAGAAATTATCTTTATGGGAAATACATTCTCCAGTACGTATATCGCACAGGTCCTGAATTATATAAAAGATAAGGAAGTTTGTGTAAACGTTATTTCTAAATCCGGAACAACGACGGAAACAGCATTGGCTTTCCGTTTACTGAAACAGTTCATGGAAGATAAATATGGAAAAGACGGTGCACGTGAAAGAATTGTTGCGACAACCGATAAAGCACGGGGAACATTGAAGGCAATCGCTGATAAAGAAGGCTATGAAACTTTTGTAATTCCAGATGATATCGGTGGACGCTTTTCTGTTATCACACCGGTAGGTTTATTCCCAATCGCTGTAGCCGGTATCGATATTGATGCCATCATGACTGGTTTACAGAAGGCATATGAAGATATGGCGGATCCTGATCTGGCTAAGAATGATGCTTATGCATATGCAGTCTGCCGTCGCATTTTAGAGAATCAGGGCAAAAATGTGGAAATGCTGGTAAGCTATGAATCACAAATGACCATGGTTGCGGAATGGTGGAAGCAGCTGTTTGGTGAAAGTGAAGGTAAGGAAGAAAAAGGAAACTTACCAACAAGTGCAAACTTCTCTACCGATTTGCATTCTTTAGGTCAATTTATCCAAGAAGGTAAAAAAGTACTGTACGAAACCTTGTTGTTAGTAGAAAAACCAACGTTGGATATCACTTTCCCAAGTGATCCTGACAATGCGGATGGCATGAATTACTTAGCAGGTAAATCGGTTGATTGGGTAAATAAGATGGCAGCAAAAGGTACTTTAGAAGCGCATGAAGTAACTGGAAATGTACCAAATCTGATTATTACGATGCCTGATATGAGTGCGGAAAGCTTTGGTTATATGTGCTATTTCTTCTTCCGTGCTTGCGCTATGACTTGTTATATGTTGGATATCAATCCATTCAATCAGCCAGGTGTAGAAGTTTATAAGAAGAATATGTTCCGTTTATTAGGTAAGAACTAAAAAAGCAAATAATAAATCCTAAAAAAGTGCTGTAGCAGGCACTTTTTTTAGGATTTAAATGAAAGTAATACGTAAAGTTAAAGCACAGAAATCATATTCCATGCTGATACTATGCTATACTAAATTATAAAGTTTGTAACGTTTTTATTAGGTTGCGGTACATATAGGTGGAAGGAGGAAAACATAGATGATAGAAGAACTGTATGAAGCATATCACAAGGATGTCTATATCTATATTTACTCCTTGTGTCATGATGCCAGTTTAAGTGAAGATCTGACATCGGAAACGTTTTACCAGATGATCCTATCCTTGCCGACTTTCAAAGGAAAGGCAAGTCTGAAAACATGGTTATTTTCGATTGCCAGGCATGTGACATTCAAAGAATTGCGAAAACGTAAAAAAGAAGTGCACTATGATGTCTTGCAAGATGGTTTTGTTGTTGCCGATAAAGATAGGCAACATGACTATGAAGCGCTGATGGAGCAATTGATGGAATGGATGCAGACACAGCCTCTACGAGCAAGAGAAATATTTAAAATGAAACAAGAGGGGTATTCCTATGTGGAAATCGCAGCATTTTTACAGTTAAATGAAAACTCTGTGCGAGTGATTGATTATCGTAATCGTCTATATTTGCGTCAAAAATTAAGTGAGGAGGGATATCATGAAAGATGAATGTCAAATCGTACAAGATCTGCTACCGTTAGTCAAAGATGATGTAGCCAGTGAGGCAAGCATAGTCTTTGTACAAGAGCATTGCCGCCATTGTGAAGAATGTAAAAAGCTGTTGGCGCAGGAAAACATTACCGTCAATTCCCAAGCAATTAAAAAGAAATTAGTAAAACGTTTGCGTATCATGATGGTGGGTGTAATTTGTTTGATGATCCTTTTCGCTTGTTCTTTCTCAGCAACACAATACCAGTTTCATAATTTTCTGCTATTGCCAATAATCGGCGCCTTGGGGTATTGGCTATTGAAACGCTATGTCTTCCTATTATATCTAATGATTCCCATCATGCATCTATTATTAGAAATGATAGATGCATCCTATCAAGAAGCCTTGCTGCCTTATACGCTAATATATTGGTTTTTTATGAGTATTGGCATTCTTATTTATGCTGGTTATGCGTATGCCTTAAGGAGGGAAAACTCATGAAAAAGAAAGTGTTAAAAGTGATTGCATTCATCATCGCAACAGCCGGAGTCATCTTTTTGTTACTGCTTTATAATAGCTTTAATGGTAATTTTATCGCAAAAGAAATAGCAACCAGACATATGAAAGAATATTTAAAAACACATCATACAGAATTAGATATTGCAGATTATGAGGTATCCTATAATTTTAAATCCGGTTCATATGTTATGAAAATAGATGTGGCAAACAGTATAGATAAAGACTTTCGATTATCTTATCGAGGTGATATAGGTATTCAAGATGATTATGATTGGATGGTCTTAGAAAAAGGCAATATGCAAAATCGGGTAGCAGCATTTTTAAATGAAGAAAGATTTGAGCAGCCGGTTTTTGCGCTTGTGGAAAAGCAAGATCTAGATTATATCCTATTACAGATCAAAGATGAAGATAAAGAAAAGGTATTCCCATATGCGAAGATAGCGAATGATACACCGACGGAGACCATTGTGAAAACACAGCCAATCACTTTACGTATTTATGTGAAATCAGAAGCAGCGCAAAAAAAGTATCAAACGAAAAAGATACAGAAACAATGCAAACAAGCGTATGAAAAACTCGGTGTTCATGTTGTGGAAGTGGAAATCGTGTATGTCAACAAACCATAGGGTAAAAAGGAGCTATATACGGCAAACATAGTGAGCATATAGAAGCGTTTCTTTTGTTCGTGTAATGCATGTAAGTACCTTATCAAAAACGAAAAGGTACTTACATGCGAATGGAGTAGCTATTTTTTATTATGACTGGAACTTGTCCTTTAAATTTTGCGAATTTTGTCGAAATTATTTTAGCATGCGAAAAAACCTTTGTTCATAAGCTGTTATTAGTTTTTAGCGAGTGAGAAAGGAAGGGATAGTGAAATTAGCACTAGGAAAACACACGAAACTTTGGTATAATGTAAGCAAGTAAATGTAAACGATTACATAAGAGGAGGAATGCTTGATGAGTAAAAAGTATGTTTACCTTTTCAGTGAAGGAAATGAAAACATGCGTGAGCTGCTTGGTGGTAAAGGTGCCAATCTGGCAGAGATGATGAATCTTGGAATGCCTGTGCCTTATGGTTTCACAGTCACAACCGAAGCCTGCAATCAGTACTATGCAGACAATGAAACTATTAATGAAGGAATTCGCAAAGAAATTTTTGAATATTTAATGAAATTGGAAGAACTGGCTGGAAAACAGTTTGGTGATCCAAAGAATCCATTGTTAGTATCCGTAAGATCTGGTGCGCGTGCATCTATGCCAGGCATGATGGATACCATTTTAAATTTAGGTATGAATGATGAAGTGGTAGAAGGTGTTGCCAAGCTGATGGACAATCCTCGTTTCGCTTATGACTCTTACCGCCGTTTTATTCAGATGTTTGCTGATGTTGTCATGGGTTTAAACAAGGCTAAATTTGAAGAGATCATTGATGAAATGAAAGAAACAAAGGGCGTTGAACAGGATACGGAATTAGATGCTGAAGATATGAAGGTCATGGTAAAACGCTTTAAGAAGTTCTATCAGGAATCTCTAGATGAGGAATTCCCATCGGATCCTAAAGAACAATTGTATCGTGCAATCGAAGCTGTTTTCCGTTCTTGGAACAACCAACGTGCGATTTTCTATCGTAAGATGAACGATATTCCGGGTGATTGGGGAACTGCGGTAAATGTGCAGATGATGGTATTTGGTAATATGGGTGATGATTGCGGTACCGGTGTTGCCTTTACACGTAATCCAAGTACCGGTGAAAACAAGCTGTATGGTGAATTCTTGATGAATGCGCAGGGCGAAGATGTTGTAGCCGGTATCCGTACACCACAGACCATTGATCAATTAAAGGTAATTGCACCTGCTGCTTATGATAAGTTTGTAGAAATCTGTTCTACCTTAGAAAAACATTACAAGAATATGCAGGATATGGAATTTACGATTGAAAAAGGTAATCTATTCATGTTGCAGACGCGTAATGGTAAACGTACAGCAGCTGCCGCATTAAAGATTGCTTGTGACATGGTAGATGAAGGTATGATCACCAAAGATGAAGCATTGATGATGGTAGAACCTAAACAGTTGGATGCCTTATTACATCCACAATTTGATGCAGAAGCTTTAAAGAAGGCAAAACCAATTGCATCGGCATTGCCTGCTTCTCCTGGTGCAGCTTGCGGACAGATCGTTTTCTCTGCTGAAGAAGCAATCGCGGAAACAGCATTAGGACATAAGGTTATCTTAGTTCGTTTGGAAACTTCTCCGGAAGATATTGAAGGTATGCATGTATCTGAAGGTATCTTAACCGTGCGCGGTGGTATGACATCTCATGCAGCTGTCGTAGCTCGTGGTATGGGTGCTTGCTGCGTATCCGGTTGTGGTGATATCGCGATTAATGAAGAAGAAAAATATTTTGAAGTAAAAGGAAACCGCTATAATAAAGGCGACTATATTTCTCTAGATGGTTCTACTGGTAATGTGTATGGTGAAAAGATCAAGACTGTGCCAGCAGAAATCTCCGGTGACTTTGAACGTTTCATGAATTGGGCAGATGAACGCCGGACGTTAAAGGTTCGTACAAATGCCGATACGCCTCGTGATGCACAACAGGCAGTGAAGTTCGGTGCGGAAGGTATTGGTTTGGTTCGTACGGAACATATGTTCTTTGAAGGTGATCGTATCAAAGCGGTTCGTGAAATGATCGTTTCTAAGACAGAAGGTCAAAGAAGAAAAGCGCTGTCGAAATTATTGCCTATGCAAAGAGGCGACTTTGAAGGTATTTATGAAGCAATGCAAGGTATGCCGGTAACCATTCGTTATTTGGATCCACCTCTGCATGAATTCTTACCAACAAGCTCTTATGATATTGCACAGTTAGCAAAAGATATGAAGATCGATCTGGATGAATTGAAAAATGTTATCAGTGGACTTCATGAATTTAACCCTATGATGGGACATCGTGGTTGTCGTTTGGCTATCTCTTATCCGGAAATTGCCGAAATGCAGACAACAGCGGTTATTGAAGCAGCAATTAATGTAAACAAAAAACATCCGGATTGGAACATTGAACCGGAAATCATGATTCCATTAGTTGGTGATAAAGCAGAATTGAAATATGTAAAAGATGTTGTCGTACGTACAGCAGATGAAATTTTAGCAAGAGAAAATATTGATATGAAATACCATGTTGGTACCATGATCGAAATTCCTCGTGCAGCATTATTGGCAGATGAAATTGCCGAAGAAGCTGAATTCTTTAGCTTTGGTACAAACGACTTAACACAGATGACATTTGGTTTCTCTCGTGATGATGCCGGTGGATTCTTGAATGATTACTATGAAAAGAAAATCTTTGAACAAGATCCATTTGCCAGAGTTGACCAAAAGGGTGTCGGCAAACTTATCGAACTGGCAGTAGCCGGCGGACGTAAAACACGTCCAAACATCAAGCTTGGTATTTGTGGTGAACATGGTGGAGATCCAAGTTCTATCGACTTCTGTCATCGTATGGGATTGACCTATGTATCCTGTAGCCCATTCCGTGTACCAATTGCACGTTTAGCTGCAGCACAGGCCGCTATTACGAACGGATAAACTTATGGAATAGTAATTTCCTAATATCAAATAAGGAAGATTAAAGTCATAAATCGTCATTAATGATTTTAACGCTTCCTTTTTCTTTTTAGTGAAAGAAAATTTATGAGAAAGTGATACTTCCTTTAAAATTGCTTTAGATGATGCAAAACATCATGATTGTGACTTCTAATATTATCGAAAGATAAAGGAAAACAGCAAATCGGATAAAACGGTTATGCCGCATCACATGTTAAGGTTAAAAAACACGGTAAGTGATACTAGGTGGTATCGTTCACGTTTATGATATAGATTCATAAAAAATCTAATAGTTATTTTTGAGCGGCTTTGTTATAATGTAAAAAAAGAAATAGTGTGAGGGTATATGGAAAAATTAGAAATTTATGGTACATTAGGTCCAGCATGTGCAAACAAAGAAATACTGAAACAGATGTTTTTCAGTGGTATGAATGGTATTCGATTGAATTTATCACATGTGAATTTAACAGATAGTCAAGAATGGCTGACAATCTTACATGAGGCCGCAGGAGAAGCAAATGTGGAACCAAAACTGTTGATCGATATGAAAGGGCCGGAATTGCGTATAGGAAAATTAGATAAGCCTATACATTTAATCGAAGGAGGTATCGTTTGTTTGGGAACAGAAATAGCAGTTCCTGAACAAGTTTATGGACATGTACCGGTTGGGCAAAGGATTTTATTAGACGATGGTAAATTCTTATTGGAAGTGCAGGAAGTAAAAGGAAAAAATATTATTTGTAAGGTTCTTCATGGTGGTGAACTCACTTCTAGAAAATCTTTGGCACTGCCGCATCAGCATATCCAGATGCCGGTTTTGACACCAAGTGATATGGAAAATCTGCGCCTGGCTAAAAAATATGGAATTACGGGTATTATGCAGCCTTTTGTCAGAAATGCAGAAGATTTAAAAGCATTGAAACAAATAGTGAGAGAATTGGATGCGGAATCTTTAGAAATTTATGCAAAGATTGAAAACATGGATGGAGTCAGACATTTAACAGAATTGCTGCCCTATTGCGATCATATTGTGATAGCACGTGGAGATTTAGGCAATGCCATGCCATTGTATGAATTGCCGATGGTACAAAAACATATCCAGGATATTTGTCATGCTTATCATAAGCCTTATATGGTCGTAACACAGATGTTGCATTCTATGATGACACAACCAACGCCTACACGCTCTGAGGTGAGTGATATTTTTTATGCGGTATATCATGGTGCATCTGGAATTATGCTGACAGGAGAAACAGCAGCTGGAGCTTATCCGAAAGAAGCTATGTCATTTTTTGCACAAACGGCACGTTCGGCTCAAAACGTATTGAAAAGGGAAGCAGCAAATCAGAAAATTCAACATTGAAAATATTTTCAGAAAAAAATTAAATGAAATTTACTTTTTCTGTTGACATTTTACATAGAATGATATATCCTTTTGGTAATGATGAAATAGCATTGATCGGGACCAGATGAAAGATACGTCACACCGTAGAGAATTGCCGGCTGGTGAAAGGCATGTGGACACTGGAATCAACTCACCCGTGAGCTGTGATCTGAACATGCATTGCATAAGTAAGCATCACCGGGACTGCTCTACCGTTATCATTGAGCTCTTATTCAACAGGATAAGAACTAAGTGGATGAGTGTTCATCAAGTGAAGTGGTACCGCGGATAAAGCAGACAGCTTTCCGTCTTCAAAATAAGAAGATGGAAGGCTTTTTTATTACAAGGTAGAAAGAGGAGGACATCACATGGAAGGATATCAAAAGTACAAACGGCAATATTATATGCCTCCAACGGATTGTATGGATTGGACCAAAAAAGAATATATTGAGAAAGCACCAACATGGTGCAGTGTTGATTTACGAGATGGCAATCAAGCATTGATCGTGCCAATGAGCTTAGATGAAAAACTGGATTTCTTTGAATTACTAGTAGAAATTGGTTTTAAAGAAATTGAAATTGGCTTTCCTGCAGCCTCACAAACCGAATTTGAATTCTTACGGAAACTTATCGATGAGAACCGCATTCCAGAGGATGTTACGATCCAGGTGC
Organism: Longicatena sp.; assembly: GCF_982403165.1. Taxonomy (NCBI): domain Bacteria; kingdom Bacillati; phylum Bacillota; class Erysipelotrichia; order Erysipelotrichales; family Erysipelotrichaceae; genus Longicatena; species Longicatena sp. The sequence continues at coordinate 30,530 of NZ_CEVYEL010000011.1, read as the reverse complement.
TGACACAAGCACGTGAGCATATCATCCGCCGTACCTTTGAAGCAGTGAAAGGTGCAAAAAATGCTGTGATTCATTTATACAATTCCACATCTTATGCACAAAGGGAACAGGTGTTTAAGAAAAGCAAAGAAGAAGTATTAAAGATTGCGGTAGAAGGGGCAAAACTGTTAAAACAGCTGACCGAAGAAGATGGTGGAAATTATCGCTTTGAATATTCTCCGGAAAGCTTTACAGGAACCGAAGTCGATTATGCTTTAAAAGTATGCAATGCGGTCTTGGACGTTTGGCAGCCTACAGCGGATAACAAGGTTATCATTAATCTTCCGGTAACCGTGGAAATGAGCATGCCACATGTGTATGCCAGTCAAATCGAATACATGTGTAAGCATATGAACTATCGGGAAAATGTTGTGGTTTCCCTTCATCCGCATAATGATCGTGGCTGTGGTGTTGCGGATACAGAGATGGGTATTTTAGCAGGTGCTGATCGTATTGAAGGTACCTTATTCGGTAATGGCGAACGTACTGGAAATGTCGATATTGTCACTTTAGCAATGAATATGTATGCGATGGGAGTCGATCCTGAATTGGATTTTTCAAATATGCCTCATATCGTTGAGGTATATGAAGCCTGTACACGCATGAAAGTCGGTATGCGTCAGCCTTATGCCGGGCAATTGGTATTTGCGGCATTCTCCGGTTCACATCAGGATGCTATTGCGAAAGGGATGCATTATCGCGATGCCAAAGACCCACAACACTGGACCGTTCCATATTTGCCAATTGATCCAAGAGATGTCGGCAGAGTGTATGAGACAGATGTCATTCGCATCAATTCACAAAGTGGCAAAGGCGGCGTTGGTTATATGCTGGAAGAATATTATGGCTATGAACTTCCAAATGATATGCGAGAAGAAGTTGGCTATTTCATGAAGAATGTGAGCGATCATGAACATAAGGAATTGCTGCCAAATGAAATCAATGATTTATTCCAAAAAGAATATATGAATGTGAATGCACCTTATGCGTTAAACGATTATCATTTTATAAGGGAAAATGATAAAGTTACTTGTACGATGAACATCACCTATGAAGGGATGAATCGATACATTACCGGTGTTGGAAATGGACGTTTAGATGCTGCTAGCAACGCTTTGCGTGATAACATGAATCTAACATTTGATATCTTAGATTATAAAGAACATGCCTTAAGCAAGGGATCTACTTCTAAGGCAGTATCTTATGTCAAAATCATTGACTGTCGCCAAAAGAACCAATGGGGTGTCGGTTTACATGAGGATATTATCGCTTCCAGTGTGAAGGCCTTATTTGCGGCTATTAATCGAGCTGTTATACAAAAACGAGCAACACAACAACAGAACTAGGGGAAATTGATTAACTACAGTAAAGGGTTGTCTCTGATAAGGGGATAGTAAAGATTCTAATAAGAAAAGATAGAGACAATAGAGCCATCTGCATAAGGATTGGCTTCGCGTATGAAAACATACAAGCAAGAATAATACAAAAGTTTTATATCATAGTGAACAAAAAGACGATATTTCAATGTACTTCATGTACATCGTGTAGGAGGTAAAACAAAATGGGTATGACAATGACACAAAAGATCTTAGCAGAGCATGCACATGTTGCTGAGGTCAAAGCCGGACAACTGATTGAAGTTGATCTTGATATGGTATTAGGGAATGATATCACATCACCGGTTGCTATTAAAGAATTTGAGAAGTATGGATTTGAACAGGTATTTGATCCTGGTAGGGTGACGATGGTGATGGATCACTTCGCGCCGAACAAGGATATTAAAGCTGCGCAGCAATGTAAAGCTTGCCGTACCTTCGCATACGCAAAGAACATCAAACACTTTTATGATGTAGGCGAAATGGGCATTGAACATGCGTTATTGCCAGAAAAAGGCATCGTCGGTCCTGGAGAATGTATCATTGGAGCAGATTCACACACATGTACGTATGGAGCTTTAAATGCATTTTCAACAGGTGTAGGCAGTACCGATATGGCAGCCGGTATGGCAACGGGCAAATGTTGGTTTAAAATTCCTGAAGCGATCAAGTTTGATTTGCGTGGGAAATTAGCGCCGAATGTCAGTGGGAAGGATGTCATACTTCATATCATCGGAATGATTGGTGTAGATGGTGCTTTATATAAGTCTATGGAATTTAGCGGTGTTGGTTTGCGAAATTTGACAATCGATGATCGCTTAGCGATGGCCAATATGGCAATTGAAGCAGGGGCAAAAAATGGTATCTTTGCCTATGATGAAATTACCGAAGCTTATGTGAAAGAGCGTGTTCATCGTCCATATAAAACATATGAAGCAGATAGTGATGCAGACTATGCAAACGTATATCATATTGATCTTAGTGCCATTAAACCGACAATTGCGTTTCCACATCTGCCAGAAAATACGAAAACGATGGAGGATATAAAAGAAAACATCGTCATTGATCAGGTCGTCATCGGTTCTTGTACGAACGGTCGCCTATCTGATATGGAAACAGCGGCAAAAATTCTAAAAGGAAAGCATGTGGCAAAAGGAGTACGTACGATTATCATACCGGCAACGCAAGCTATTTATAAAGAATGTATGAAACGTGGGTATATGGAAATCTTTATCGATGCTGGCTGTGTAGTATCAACACCAACCTGTGGCCCTTGTTTAGGCGGCTATATGGGAATCTTAGCTGAAGGGGAACGCTGTGTAGCAACGACAAATCGTAACTTTGTCGGACGTATGGGACATGTGGAATCTGAAGTATATCTGGCAAGTCCGGCAACGGCTGCGGCAAGTGCAATCGCCGGTCATATTGCTGTTTGGGAAGGAGAATAAAGGATGGAAACAAAAGGTTATGCACATAAATATGGTGATAATGTAGATACGGATGTTATCATTCCGGCACGTTATTTGAATACTAGTGATCCAAAAGAACTGGCCGAAAAATGTATGTGTGATATTGATGCGGATTTTGTAAATAAAGTAAAAGCCAACGATATTATGGTGGCAGGGTTTAATTTCGGTTGTGGATCTTCAAGAGAGCATGCACCAATTGCCATTAAGGCTAGTGGAATTTCCTGCGTGATTGCAAAAAGTTTTGCCCGTATCTTTTATCGCAACGCTATCAATATCGGCTTGCCGATATTAGAATGTCCGAAAGCCAGTGAGCGAATCGATACTGCGGATGAAATTGAAATTAATTTCGATACAGGTGAAATTATCAATCATACAAAAGGGGAAAGTTATCAAGCAGAACCATTTCCTGCTTTTATCCAAAACATTATGAAACATAATGGTTTGATGAATGCTATCAAGGAGGGGAAGGAATGAAAAAACATATCGCAGTAGTTCCCGGAGATGGAATAGGTCCGGAAATTGTAAAAGAAGCTATTAAAGTGTTAGATTGTATTGCTGAAAAGTATGATCATGAATTTACGTATACGCATGTCATTGCAGGTGGCTGTGCCATTGATCAATTTGGTAAAAGCCTACCAGAAGAAAGTCTGCAGCAATGTTTGAATTCTGATTCGGTTTTATTAGGCGCTGTTGGCGGTCCTAAATGGGATGATGTAGATCCTAGTATTCGTCCTGAAAAGGCCTTGTTGGGTATTCGTAAGGAATTGGGCTTGTATGCAAACTTACGTCCAGCTAAAATCTTTCCGCAACTTGCAGATGCATCGCCATTACGTCAGGATATTGTAGCAAAAGGTATTGATTTTATGGTCGTACGGGAGTTAATCGGTGGTGTATACTTTGGGGAAAAGAAGACAGAAGAAATCAATGGCGAACTTGTCGCAAGTGATCATATGAATTATGCGGAACATGAGATCCGCCGCATTGCCCATACGGCTTTCCAAACTGCCTGTAAACGTCATCATAAGGTCATATCTGTGGATAAAGCAAATGTATTAGATACCTCACGTTTATGGCGTAAGGTCGTACATGAAGTTGCCAAGGAATATCCCGATGTTGAGGTTGCGGATATGCTGGTAGATAATACGGCGATGCAAATCGTAAAAAATCCTGCGCAGTTTGATGTTGTCGTCACAGAAAATATGTTCGGTGATATCTTAAGTGATGAAGCAAGCATGATTACTGGTAGTATCGGTTTGATTCCAAGTGCATCTTTAGGGGATAGCAAGCGTGGTATGTATGAGCCAATCCATGGTTCTGCACCAGATATTGCAGGGCAAAATATTGCGAATCCGATCGGAACGATCTTAGCGGCAGGTATGATGTTGAAATATGCATTCGATTTAGATACGGAATATGCGCAAATAGAAAAAGCAGTAGAAGATGTATTAGCAGATGGCTATCGCACATCCGATATCATGGAAGACGGGAAAAAACATCTGTCTTGCAGCGAGATGGGAGATAAAATCGTCGAATATTTGAATAAGGCATAGGCAACTATGTCTTTTGTCATAAGAAGTATTAGGGTAATAAATAAGTTATAAATAAAAGGAGAATGGATAATGTTATTAAAAAATGCACAGATTTATACAATGGAAGAAGAACAGGTCATAAAAGGCGATATCTTAATTCAAAATGGGCGAATTGCGGCAATCGGGCATGTGGAAACGGAAGATGAAGTATGCATTGATTTGAATGGAAAACGCGTTTACCCGGGAATGGTAGAAGCTCATTGTCATTTAGGTATGGAAGAAAGTGCCATTCGCAGTGAAGGTAATGATGTAAATGAGAGCAGTGATCCTATCACACCGCAGGTAAGAGGCATTGATGGCTGCTATCCGTTGGATGAAACGATTGTAAATGCTCGTAATGCCGGTATTACAACAGTAGCGGCTGGTCCTGGAAGTGCCAATGTCATTGGCGGAACCTTTGTTGCATATAAGACGTATGGTGTCAGCATGGATGAAATGGCAATTAAAAATCCGGTCGCTATGAAATGTGCTTTTGGTGAAAATCCAAAACGTGTGTATCAGGATTCTCGTATCAAAACACGAATGAACGTAGCTGCTTTATTAAGAGAAACCTTATTTAAGACCAAGGAATATCTTGCAAGAAAAGAAGCAGCACAAGGGGATATCACGAAGATGCCTGCTTTTGACATGAAACTAGAAGCGATGATTCCGGTGATTCAGAGGGAACTGCCTTTAAAATGCCATGCCCATCGCTGTGATGATATCTTAACTGTTTTAAGAATTGCGAAAGAATTTGATATTAAGGTGACTTTGGATCATTGTACGGATGGGGAAATAATTAAGAAACAAATAAAAGACAGCGGTTTTGCGGCAATTGTTGGACCTTCCTTAACCCACAAATCAAAATATGAGTTAGCTAATAAATCTTTTAAAACACCTTATGAATTATATAAAGAAGGTATTCTGATTGCGATAACTACGGATTCTCCGGTAGTACCTCAGGAATATTTGCCATTGTGTGCAGGATTGGCGATGAAAGAAGGATTACCGGAAATAGAAGCAGTCAAGGCGATTACCATTAATGCAGCAAAAATATTAGGCTTGGATGAGCGCATTGGCAGCTTAAAGGTTGGTAAGGATGCAGATATGGTAATATGTGATGGTTCTATATTGGATCCGCAAACAACGGTATACCATACCATTATTGATGGGGAAATCGTTTATTCCAAGGCATAAGAAAGAACAGCAAGTAGAACTGTTATTACTTTACGTATTTGAGAGAATCACAGTATTTGAAAAATACATATCAATTTTGGAAGATGTTTTATTGTATTGATGATGTTAAAAGAACTATTTGTGAATGGGCTCATGAAGGGTAAATAACAAGCAAAAAGTGTAGATGATATAGGAAAAAAGAAGATTACAAGCTATTACATCATCAATTAAATAGCTTTGCTAATCTTCTTTTGCTTTGTCTCTTATTATCTTTCTTGTTATGAAGAAGCTTGTAGGGTGTTACTTAATACTTCTTTCCATTCTTTTAATTTCGGTGCGGTGATTTTAATCACATTTGCTTCTTTCGTTTCAACAATCAAAGCTTTTCCCAACAGACCGAATTTTCCATCACGTACTTCCTTTATCATTGTAATAGGAACCGAAACTACACCATAATTACTTGTAATTTTATTCATGATGGAAGCAGTGAGAACCGTGGAACGATTAAAACCCTCTAATTTTTCCGGTATGACAAGAAAGCGCTGATTCGTAAGTATGATCGTCGCATTTGCACTCATTTTTCCAAAAAATTGCTTATCCTCCATAGTATAAGTGCCTGGCGAATTTCTTATAATCTTTTCACTGTTTACCTTTATTAAATCAGTACCGCATACAGGACAATAGATGATTTCATCATTGGTATCATCAAGGGTGTATGCACAAATGGGACATGTAGTTGTTTTCATAAAGTATAAGACCTCCTATTTTCATTTTGTTTTATCACATTTTTAAGTATACCATAGGATACAGGCAGTATGAATATCATTATTGTAAGGTTGTTACCTGTAAAGCAATGTTGATGAAATCCTGCATGGCAGGAGTAACATATTTATTGTGATGATAGATAATGAAATATTTACGCTGCAGATTAATGTCTTCTACATACAGACGCTGGATGGATTGGTTTTGTAAGTCTTCTTTCACCATCTGATAGGGCAATATGGAAATGCCAAAGCCTCGTTGCACTCCTTTTACCAAAGCTCTGGTACTGGCACTTTCCCAAATAGGAGTGACATTCATATTGTAAAGCTGTAGGATAGAATCAATGACAGCTCTGGTACCACTGCTGCGTTCTCTTAACAAAAAAGGTTCTTGCAAGAGATCCGCAAAACTTAAATGTTCATGTTTGGTAAACGGATGCTCATTGGCACATAAGATGACCAGCTCATCTTGAAAGAAAGGTAATTTTTCTATGGATGGATGTGTTGGGATACCTTCTACCATTGCTAGATCTAATTCATTGTTTAAGATCTTACTTTCCAGCATAGCGCTTGTTTCAATTAAAACCTGACAGTTTCGTTTTGGATAATTTTGTTGATATTGGGCAAGAAAATCACATAGAAAAGAGTTCGCTATGGTGATACTAGAGCCAATATGCAATGGTTCATATTCACTGACACTTTGAATGGATTCCTCCATTTCATTGAATAAAGAGGTGATATGTGTTGCATACTTTAAAAGGCGTTCACCTTGTTCTGTGATATAAAGCTTGCGTGATATACGATCAAACAAGGTGATTTGATAGTATTCTTCCAATTCGCGAATGGCTAAGGATACGCTAGGCTGTGCAATGTGGAGCATAGCAGCAGCTTTTGTAACGCTGCCACATCTACAAACAGCCGCAAAGATGCGTAAGTGTCGTAATGTCATAAAAAAGCCCCTTTCATAATAAAATCTTATAAACTATATATGATAATACTATTTTCATTATAAACTAAGAAAGCATATAATAAAAGCAGAAGGTGATGGAATGGAAAGAAATTTTACTTTATATAGAAAATTGTTTACCTCAACATTTTATTTGAGTGCATTCACATTTGGTGGCGGTTATGTCATAGTTCCTTTGATGCGTAAGGAATTTGTGGAAAAGCTGAAATGGATTGATGAGAAAGAAATGATGGACATGGTAGCAATCGCCCAGTCCAGTCCTGGAGCGTTAGCAGTAAATGCATCTGTCATTATCGGATATCGCTGTGGTGGTGTCTTGGGGGCACTTGTTACTGTTTTTGGAACAATCTTGCCGCCTTTGATCATTCTTTCTGTAATTTCTTATTTTTATGAGGCCTTTGTATCCATTAAATGGATTCAGATCATGTTATTTGGTATGCAGGCAGGTGTTGCGGCTGTAATTTGCGATGTTGTTTGGACGATGGCAAAAGAAGTGGCGTCACAACCTCAGAAAATTTATATTGCCGTCATGTTAATAGCTTTTTTTGCGAATGTGGTATTGCATCTGCATTTGTTAATTATCATCATTGGCTGTGGAATTCTTGGTTTTCTAATTGAACGTTATGCGAAAAGGAGGCCAATTCAATGATTTATTTACAGTTATTGTTAAGCTTTTTACAGATCGGCTTGCTTAGTATTGGCGGTGGATATGCAGCTTTGCCAATCATCCAAAGTCAGGTTGTTGATTTACATCATTGGATCACGATGCGTGAGTTTGCGGATATTTTAACGATCTCACAAATGACGCCTGGTCCTATCGCTATCAATGGTGCTACGTTTGTCGGTACGAAAATAGCGGGCTTGCCCGGTGCTATCGTGGCAAGTGTCGGTGTGGTAATTCCTAGTTTCATCATTGTTTTAACCCTGGCATTTATCTATTATAAATATCGTCAGTTGGATACCATACAAGCGGTCTTAAAAGGCTTAAGACCAGCAGTTGTTGCCTTGATCGCCAGTGCAGGTTTATCATTAGCAATGTCAGCTTTCTGGCCGGATGGAAAAATGCAGTTAGCAACCATCAGCTGGGAAAGTGTTGGCTTGTTTGCTGTTGCTTTCTTTATCTTGCGCAAGTATAAAAAAAGTCCGATCGTCGTTATGTTTTTATGTGGTGTAGGTGCTGTACTACTTTCATTTTTTGGCATAAGTTAAGCATAAAGCTATTTAGAAGACTATTTATAGGAACGATAAGTTTATGACCTAAAGTAAATAAAAACTTTAGGTATTTTTTTATTGTTACATAGATATTGTCACAAAGTATTCTAAAATGAAACTATCAGAAAGGATGGCGATAGTTATGAAAGGTTTTCAGATACATACAAAAGCAGTACGAATGGAAGAGCATTTACAACAGGCGATGCGCATACGCACAGATATACAAATAAAGGAGCTAACAGATATTACGATGATCTATGATCGTCCGATTCAATTATGCGGTGATGTTTTAACGGTTTTAGAAAATCGGATAGACGATCCAAATGAGTTGGCAACGATACAAGATATCAAAAGGAAGTATTGTCGTTACCATAGCTATATTTTATCACAGCTGGATGAAGAAACCTTAGATGCTCTTTGTGAGGATCTAGCAAAACTTAGTAAGACGAATACGACGAAAGCATGACATCATGCTTTTTTTCATAGTTGTGTTGAAAGAAGCAAAAAGAACAAATGCAAACAGTATTTTCACATAATCTTCAGACAACAGCCATCTTTACATCGCTAAACTTCGATATGCTTAAGTGGAGGTGATGAGAATGAAACAACAGACGATTCAACGGGTAGAAAAGAAATATGTATTATCAACAGCTGTTTATGAAACGATCTTTACGCAGATAGCACCCTATCTTGTGAAGGATATATATCCAACCAGTCATATTTATAATTTATATCTAGATGGAGATGATTATCATATGATTACAACTTCTATGCAGAAGCCGTTATATAAAGAAAAATTACGGTTGCGTAGTTATGCACCAATGAGCTTAAAAGATAATAGTATGGTTTTTCTGGAAATAAAGAAAAAATATAGACAAACCGTATGTAAGCGACGGTTAGAACTGCCTTTGCAGGAAGCCATGTATATGCTAGAACGACATGATCGAAAGGATTCACAGATTGCACGTGAATTGTGTTATGCACTAGCCTTTCATGCAGCTTTACCTAAAGTATATATCGCCTACGATCGATGCTCTTATGTAGGTAAGCAAGAACCAGGATTACGCATTACATTTGACAAACACATCAGAGGACGCATGCATAAGTTAAATTTACAGGATGAAGAAGGGACATTTCCTTTATTTGAAAAAGATCAAGTGCTGATGGAAATCAAAGCATGTGGAAGTTATCCCTTTTGGTTGGTAGAGGCTTTATCTAAGCTGCAGATTTATCCAACTTCTTTTTCTAAAGTTGCCAATATCGTAATGAAGGAAGCAAAACAGAAAGGTGGAAGACAAACATGTTTACAAGCATTTTAACAGATTTAAGTGAAGGATTAACGATAGGACAGGGAGTTATCTGTACCTTTAGTGCACTAGGTTTAGGCATTTTGATTGCTTTAGTTTATCGTATACAGCATGTGGCTTCGCGTAATTTTATGTTAACGCTGGCTATTTTACCTTCCTTGGTCCAGTTTGTTATCATGATGGTGAATGGAAATCTAGGTACTGGTGTTGCAGTTGTAGGAGCCTTTTCTTTGGTTCGTTTTCGATCAGTGCCTGGCAGCAGCCGTGAGATTACCTTTATCTTCTTTGCGATGTCCATCGGCTTAGCCATCGGTATGGGCTTTGTTAGTTTTGCTTTTTTTATGAGTTTATTGATATCTATATTTTCCATCGCTTTACAAAAAATCCCTTTATTAAAACCATCCACGCAGTTTAAAGAATTAAAGATCGTCATTCCTGAAGATTTAGATTACACAGAAGTTTTTACGGATATTTTAGCAACGTATACGAAGAAGCAAGAGTTAATACGGGTAAAGACCATGCAGTTAGGCTCCATGATTGAATTGCTATATGAGATAGAATTAAAGGATAGCATGATGGAAAAAGAAATGATTGACGCGATTCGGGTTAGAAATGGGAATTTAAGCGTAATCTGTGCAAGAAGACAGGTGAATGTAGATGAACTATAGAACAAAGAAAACCTTTTTATGTATCATGATGATATTATGCTTGAGTGGTTGTACACAATCACAAGAAGCAACAACGAAAAAAACAACATCCGCCACTAAAGAAACGACATCAAAGAAAAGCAGCTTAGATGTCTTTAAGGAAAATGATTATTACAGCGATTATCAAACGGAAGAAACAACGACCATTGCATTATCTTCCCAAACCACAGATGTCAAGATTACAAGTGCTGGTTGTTATGTTTTAGAAGGGAGTTTACAGAAGCACAGTATCATCGTAGATGCCAAGGAGAATGATGTAGTGCGTATTGTATTACAGAATGCTAGCATACAAAGTGCTTCTACAGCACCTATTTATGTAAAAAAGGCAAAGAAGGTCATACTATCCTTACCACAAGGAACTAAAAATAGTATAACTGACACGGATAGCTATGAAGTCAATACAGATAAAGAACCGACGGCAGCCATCTTTAGCAAGGCTGATTTGACCATCAATGGCAGTGGCGAATTACAGGTGAATGCCTCATATAAAAATGGTATTCAAAGCAAAGATAAACTGAAATTGCTAGATGCAAACTTACAGATAAGCGCAGCTAATGATGCAGTAAAAGGGAAAGATGCATTGTATATTTGCGATGGCACATATACGATCAAAGCCAATAAAGATGGATTCGTAACGACGAATCAGGAAAAAGGTGCCATGATCCTTGAAAAAGGAACTTTTCATATCACAGCAAAGCAAGATGGCATTCAGGCAGCTACGACCTTACGTATCTTAAATGGAACGTACACGATTGTAAGTGGTGAAGGAAGTGTTAATGAAGTGGCACAGAATCAGCAGCCTTGGGGTGATTTTAAGGATCATGAGGAGACAGATGAAAAAAGCAGTAAAGGTATGAAGAGTGGAAAAGCGATGCTTATTGAAAATGGTAGTTTCTCTATCAATGCCCATGATGATGCAATTCATAGCAATACGACAATACAAATAAAAAAAGGAACATTTACTTTAAAGAGTGATGATGATGGTATCCATGCGGATCAAAAGCTTACAATCGAGGATGGTACGCTCCAGGTGAAACAAAGCTATGAAGGCTTGGAAGCCTTACATATCGTTATTAAAGGTGGTAAAATTTCGGTATGTGCCAGCGATGATGGAATAAATGCAGCAGGAGAAGGCAATCCAGTATTGGAGATTTTCGGTGGATATACGTATGTCGATGCTTATGGCGATGGTGTGGATAGCAATCAGGATATCGTAATGGAAGATGGTACGTTGCTTATCATGGGACCTGATACTGGCGGGAATAGTGCTTTGGATTATGATGGCCGTTTTCAAATGAATGGTGGAACACTTATTGCCTTAGGCAGTAGTGGCATGGCAATGGCTCCATCTAGCAATAGTAAACAAAACAGTGTAATGCTTAATGTCGATGCTTCATTAGCGGCAGGAAAAGCCATATATTTAGAGGATGCTGATGGAAAGTTTGTGATAGGTGCAGTTCCTACGCGTACGATACAATCCATTGTTATTAGCTCTTCTGATATAAAGAAAAACGCTGTTTATCAAATCATGACAAATGGTACGGCAAATAAAAAGCGTGATATCATGGCAACGAATGCAACAAATGGTGACAAGCTTACCAGTTTAACGATAGAAGAAACCATTACCACTTATGGAAACAGTGGTATGATGGGAAAGCCCAGTGGTGGTATGCCTCCAAGGGGCGGAAGACCATAAAAAAGCAGATAATAAAAAAGGAAAAAGAAAAAGCTGATAAACAGCTTCATTACGAAAATAGATTTAATTTATAAATATCACAATGATCTATATGATCAATAAAACGGAAATGGTTTTTAAGGGCTATGCGCTTTGTTGATTCCTGTTCTGGAACACATTCAATAACTAAGTTTTTCCTTTTTTGCTTAGCATCGCATAGCATAGCTTCGGTCAATTCTTGTGCATAACCTTTTCGCCATTCTGTTTTATACAATACCCACCCTATTTCATAACTGCTTTCATCATACGGGTGATAGATGATGTATCCAATTAAATTTCCACACATATCTTCTACTGCGAAGATAAGCGGATGTTTGTGTAAACCTGCTTCTTGTAAAAACTGTTCTGTTCTTTTTAAAGTATATGGTTTTTCTAAATACCGCATAACCTCTTTATCGGAAAGTAATTTAAATAAATCCGCAAGATCATCTGGTTGAAATCTTCGGATATGTAATCTCTTAGTTTTCATAAGCATCTCCTATGTATTCACAAACGTTAAGGAATTCTGTTTTAATATATCTTTCTAAGATATCTTTTTCATTGCGTGATGGCTCCTCCAACACCCACTCATAAACTGCTTTTAATACATCGCCAATGGTTTTACCTTGAAAGCCAAGCTGTATGAGATCATGGCCATTGATTGCCAAATCTTTCATGCTTAGCATATCTTTCTCTTTTTCCATGATTGACAAAAGTCTTTGACAGCTTTTTATAATGACGATTTTTTCATCAGACTTTGTTCGATTTTTTGCCATATCATCTGCAAGCTGGATATCTAGAGCCTGTTTTGCCAAGGTGAAGTCATTGTGGAAATGAGCAACAAAGCGTCGTAAAGTAGAGCGCTTTTCATGCACATAGTAATCATGATAGCGAATAAACAGACATACGGTTTCAATCGTTTTGTTATCGTACTTTAAAGCTTTCATTTGCTCATATGCGATTTGTTCACTGACATAAGCATGCTTTTTGTAATGCGCAATGCCGTTATCATCAAAGCTTTCACAAGCAGGTTTGCCCCAATCATGAAAAATAATAGCAAGCTTACTTTCTAAGGGATATCCTTTGGTATGATTTAAAGCGATATCGGTGTGCTGAAACACATCGTAAATATGCCAAGGTGTTTTTTGTTCATGCCCATACAAAGCACTATAGCCTGGTAAGATTTCATCCAGTACATGGAAGTCGTATAACAGCTGTAAGGTATTTGCTTTTTCTCCCATTAACAAACGATTGAATTCTTCTCGAATACGCTCCTTGGAAACATAATGTAATAAGTTATGATTTTGCTGTATGGCTTTTCCGCACGCTTTATCAAGTGTGAAATCAAGGACACAGGAAAAGCGTAAAGCACGAAGCATACGCAAGGCATCTTCTTGAAACCGCGTGGTAGCATCACCTACGCAACGAATGCGTTTTTGTGCAATATCTTGTGCTCCATGAAAGGGATCGTAAAGGCCATAAGTAGGATCATAAGCAATGGCATTCATGGTGAAATCGCGACGTTTTAAATCTTCTTTTAGATCCTTTGTGAAGATGATTGCGCTAGGATGGCGATGATCATGATAAGTTTGTTCTATCCGATAGGTTGTGATTTCCACAGGTTCTTTGTTTACTAAAACTGTTATGGTGCCATGCTTGATGCCTGTAGGAATCACTTGATAACCTTTTGCGGCAAAAATCTGCATGGTTTCTTGGGGTAGGGCGTTGGTGGTGATATCATAATCATGCGTTTTACGTTGCATTAGCATATCACGAACACAGCCGCCAACAAAATAAGCTTCATAGCCAGCTTCCTTTAATATGGTTACAATCTTGATCATAGATGGTGGAATGTTATTTTTCATAGCTTTTACCTCAGGGTTATTATATAATGATATCGTTCAGGAAAAAAGGAGAAACAATGAAAAAAATAGTTGAAATGGCACATCAACTGATAGAAGAACATGTAGGTGAACATAGTATAGCAGTTGATTTTACGATGGGACAGGGCAATGATTTGCTGTTTCTTGCACAACTTTCTGACGTAAAGATTGTTCATGGTTTTGATATTCAAGAGGAAGCTGTGAAGATGAGTGAAGAAAAACTGAAAACAGCCGGACTTTTAGAAAAGGCAAAGCTACATCTTGTTGGGCATGAGCATTGTGATGCGTTTCTTGATGGTTATGATATCGGTATTTTTAATTTTGGTTATTTACCCCATGGAGATGAAACCATTACCACGATGCTAGATACCAGCAAGCTAGCGGTAGCAAAGGCTTTAAAGCTTTTACATAAACATGGCTTGCTAGTTTTGGTCGTGTATCCAGGACATGAACAGGGACAAAAAGAAAGTGCGTATTTTAACAGCTGGTGTGAAGAATTGGATGGACATTGTTTCAATGTATTGCAGATGCGTATGGTGAATCACAAACAAGCACCTTATATTTTAGCAATACAACGTATTAGGGAGGAAAAGAAGAAATGATAAAAGCAGTTATTTTTGATATGGATGGTGTGCTGGTGGATAGCGAACCAGAAAATTTAAGATTGTTAAAGGAGTTTATGGAAGGCTATAATGTGCATGCAGATGATGCATTTTTAGCTTTTTTAGTTGGCAGTTCTTATACCTTTACATGTGAGGAATGCATTCGTATCATGGAAAAGGATTGGAGCGTAAAAGAATTCAGTGAAATTTATGAAGCCTATGCGGCTGAGCATCCATTTCGTTATGGCGAAGTCGGCAATCCTTATGTAAAAGAAACCTTGGATTGGTTAAAAGAACATGGATATAAAACCGCAGTCGCAAGCAGCAGTTTCTTATCACAGATTGAAGAGATGGAACAAGATTGTGGCTTGGATGGTTGTTTTGATGTGAAAATCAGTGGTGAGATGTTTGAAGAAAGCAAACCAAATCCGGAAATTTATTTGCATACGGCACAGGCTTTGGGAGTAAAACCAGCGGAATGTTTAGCCATCGAGGATTCTTCTTATGGTATCGAAGCGGCAAGACGTGCCGGAATGAAAGTCTTTGCGTATCGTGATGAACGCTACGGTGTTGATCAAAGCAAAGCAGACAGCATTATTGATGATATGCGTGATGTTGTAGCCTATTTGAAGTAAGTAGTGATAAATCAGGATTTAAGAAAACGTAGTATATTAGAGGATCGTGCATTGGGTATTGTCCTCTTTTTTTGGCTTATATGCTTTATAGGCATAGATTACTTTACCATTTAAGCATTTGTCTGGAATAGGAGTTGACTATATAATATGGATAAAGATACTATGGAGGTGTTTTAATGAAAAAAATCGTTATCTTATCAACAAGTCTTCGTCAAAACAGTAATTCAGATAGATTAGCAAAGGAATTCGCCAGAGGGGCTATCGAAGCGGGACATGAAGTTACCTATATTCGCCTGTTGGATAAAAATATCCATTTCTGTATCGGTTGTCTAGCTTGTCAGAAAAGTGGTGTCTGTGTGTTGCAAGATGATATGACATCTATTTTAGCGGCCATGAAAGCTGCAGATAGTATCGTATTTGCTACACCAATTTATTATTATGAGATGAGTGGGCAGATGAAAACCTTATTGGATCGCAGTAATCCACTATTTTCAGCGGAGTATCAATTCCGCGATATTTATTTACTAATGAGTGCTGCTGAAGAAGAGGAAGATATCATGGAGCGTACAGTACAAAGTCTTGGTGGTTGGATCGAGTGTTTTGATAAAACGGTTTTAAAAGGCGTTGTACGAGGTGTTGGAGTTACCGATGTCAATGAGATGAAGGAAAAAGAGGAATTTTTGTTGCAGGCATATAAGCTAGGAAAGCAGGCATAAAGTGACTTGACTTTCATGCTTATTAAAGAATGTATTCGGATTTTTAAAGATGTTTTTTAATTCATAATGTCTTTCTTGTTTGATAAACCAAAAAGTCGCTGATATTTGTATTGAGTTATCATTTAAATTTTAACTACAGAACAAACGGTGAAACTCGGTTTTTCACGAATGTTGCTATCGCAATATGTGGAAAAAGGCCTTTTAGAACGAATTGGACATGGAGTTTACACAACACCACATACAATTATCGATGACATGTTTCTATTGCAGTGCAGGTCAGATAACATAATTTTTTCTCATGATACAGCATTGTTTTTAAATGGCTTATCTGATCGAACACCATTTATGCATATCATAACGATTCCTAGTAATACGTCTTTATCTAAAAGTATAAAAGAAAATTGTGTATGTTATTACATTAAACCCGAACTTCATAAGCTCGGTATGATTCAGGAAAAAACAACTTTTGGTAATACTGTAAATTGTTATAATGCGGAACGTACTGTATGTGACTTGCTTAGAAGTCGAAATCGGTGTGATGAGGAAACTGTTATCAGTGGAGTGAAAAATTATGCAAGGTATGCTGATAAGGACTTGAATCGACTTTTTACATATGCTTCTATATTGCGAGTTGATAAAACACTAAAAAAATATCTTGAGGTGTTGTTATGAACGCAAAAGCAATGAGCTTGAAAGCTAAAATAAAAAACTATGCTATAAAAAATAACATAGCTGCTCAAGTAGTATTACAAAATTTTATGTTTGAACGTTTTTTGGCAAGGCTTTCACGATCTAAGTACAGTCAAATGTTTGTGATTAAAGGAGGAATGCTGATTGCATCTTTAGTGGGAATAGATACAAGGGCTACAATGGATCTGGATGCAACGTTGCGGAATTTACCATTAAAAAAGGAAGAAATAGAAAAAGCCGTTAGAGAAATTTGCGCTCAACATTTAGATGATGATGTTAGATTTGAAATAAAATCTATTGAATGTATTAGAAAAGATGATGTGTATGGTGGTTATTGTGTAAAAATGCAAGCATTTTATGAAACCATTGTAACTCCTTTATCTTTAGATATATCGACAGGTGATATCATCACACTAGCAGCAGTTCCTTATGAATTTATTGGCATGTTTGATAATTCCATTCGTATAAAGCTATGGGTGTATAATATCGAAACTGTTATGGCTGAAAAATTAGAGGCAATTTTCAGTAGAGGAGTTTTTAGTACTCGCCCAAGGGATTATTATGATATATTCATCCTAGAAAAGACACAAGAATATGATTCGGATTTAGGAAGAGAAGCGTTTATTGCGACTGCTAAGCATAGAGGTAGTTATGAAAGAATAGCAGATACCAAAAGTATTGTAAAGATACTTAAAAATAATACGGATTTGCATGCAATGTGGAATAAATATCAGAAAAAATTTAATTATGCAGCAGACATTTCATTTTCTCAAACAATCGAAGCTATCAACCATCTAACAGAATGTCTATATGTAAACAATGATTAAAGTGATAAATTCATATAAAAATGCCATATGCTTACGTCTGAAAGCAGCATATGACATTTTCTTTTTTTATTCAATTTATATTTAGTTGTTTATCAGAAATTCGTTTTGCTAAAGTGATCACTTTGGCTTCGATTTGCAAAATGATATCCATAAACACATCATCATCTTGATTTGTCGGATCAAGTAATCCCCAATCTTCACGATATTGACAACTTATGGTAGGACATTGTACATGACAGCCCATGGTAATGACGATATCGACCGAAGGAATGTCCTTGATAAGTTTTGGATATTGTTCTTTCTCCATATCGATTTGATAGTGCTGTTTCAGCAAACGAATTGCATCCGCATTTATATTAGATTTGATATGCGTCCCGGCTGAATAGCTTTCAAATATCTCACCTGCTAAATGTCTTCCCAATGCTTCAGCTATTTGACTGCGACATGCATTATGCACGCAGATAAAGGCGACTTTAGGTTTATTCATGGGTATTCTTGCGGAATGTTTGTGTGAGTAGCTGTTTACATTCCTCTACGCTTAATACTTTCCCATAAGATAATAGTTTTCCTTTATAGACAATAGCAGGTGTGCTCATTACACCAAAAGCAGCAATTTGGGCAAAATCAGTTACATGACGGACAGGAATCTGTAATTGCAGTTCCTCTAAGGCTGTCATGACGGAAGATGTTAATTTCTGACATTTCGCACATCCTGAACCTAGTATCAGTAATTCAGAAGCATCCTTATTGAATTCAGTTTGGTTCATTTTTGTAAAATCTGTGTTACAGCAAGAGTTGTTTTCTTTTTTCTTAAATATGTTCATGATAATCGTACCTCATTTCTATAAAAAGTTTTGTAAGATGTTAAAGAAATAACCAACAGCGATAATACCAAAGGTGCAGATGGCAATAAAGACGCCTAACAATTTAGGTTTCAAAGCCTTTCTTAACATAATCAAAGATGGCAAACTTAAGGTAGTTACCGCCATCATGAAAGCTAGGACACTGCCAAGATCTGCTCCTTTTGCCAATAAAGCTTCGGCAATGGGGATAGTCCCGAAAATATCGGCATACATTGGAATGCCAACGATGGTAGCAAGAATAACACCAAAGGGATTATGGCTTCCTAACAAAGAAGTTATCCATTCTTTTGGTATCCAGTTATGAATGAATGCGCCGAGAGCAACGCCGACTACAATATAGGGGAATACCTTTTGAAAGGTTTCTTTTACCTGCTCCTTGGCATATTGCAGACGATCCTTGCGTGAGAGCTGCACCTCATGTATTGCCATGCAGTTGGCTTGCGAAATGATGTCTTCCACTTGCTGTTCAAGATGCATCTTTTCGATGAAGGCACCACCAAGAATCGCAACGAGCAATCCTAACAAAACATATAGGATTGCAATTTCACTGCCAAAAATGCTCATTAATAATACCAAGCTGCCTAAATCAACCATCGGGGAAGATATAAAAACGAAAAGGTAACACCCAAAGGCAACCCGGCACTGGTAAAGCCAATAAATAAGGGGATGGAAGAGCAAGAGCAAAAAGGGGTTACGGTTCCTAACAATGCCGATATCAGATTTGCTTTGATGCCATGATAACGTGCAGCGATAGAACGACTTTTTTCCGGAGGAAAATAACTTTGAATATAGGAAATGAGAAAGATAAGCAAGCACAATAACAAGGTTATCTTTACCACATCATAAAAGAAAAAATGCAGACTTGCGCCAAGACGACTTTGTATATCGACGCCAATGGCTTGAAGAAATGCCGCAAACATATCTTTTAACCATTGCATGCCAAGCACTTGATCTTGTAGAAATAATATTACGCTTTGTACAATGCGCATGAAATACCTCCTTGCTTTCATATTAAAAAAAATTGATGTGAGTGATGTTAAGAAAAGTCATAGCTAGCATGACTTTGTTTTTTTAATCATCTCCTGCAAGAATCTTTTGTAAACGTTTCAAAGCATAGGCACAACCTTCAGGATTTATTCGATAATGTGTCCATTTCCCATCCTGGCGACTAGTTATGATGCCGGATTCGCATAAGATCTTCATATGATAAGATAAAGAAGATTGACCGATTTGCATGTCTTCAATCAGCGAACAGGCACATTTTTCTTGATTCTTTAATAACGCTATGATACGTAAGCGTTTCTCATCACATAAAGCCTTAAAAATGATTGCATCTTCTGTATAACGATCTTGCATCTTATCACCTCATATCAAAATTATTTGATATGATAAGTTTACGGTATGTTTTTGTGAAAGTCAAGACAAAAGAAACTTATTTGTATATCATAAAGAAATACGCGGAAACAGCCATTTTCTTACCAATTCTACATGCCATGAATGTAACATTTTAATTGCTTGCGAATAAATTTTTAAGCGATATGCTGCCGCATGAGAAAAACATGTTATGCTGCATAGAAAACACGCACTGTTTGGCCTTTTGAAGTTGAATTTAACTTTACATTTCAGATAAGAAGATGCATTCTATACTTACTATAGTAAATTGTCGAAATTTGTGATAAAATGTCATAGTTTCGTATACGTCTGCCGGTATGGGGCAGATGTTTCTACCCCAATCCATACTTTGGGACTACGAAATCAGACGTTTTTACTATGGAATGGCTGATTCTCGTATGTCGTATACGAGAATTTTTTTATGGAGGAAACTATGGAAGAGAGAAAGAAAGATACAATTTATGAACTTGATGGCACGGTACCTTTGAAAAAGGCCCTGCCTTTAGGTATTCAGCACATCTTAGCAATGTTTCTTGGTAACATTTCACCATTGATCATCATTTGCGGTATGCTGCAGATGAATGGAGCATTGAAAATGACCTTGATTCAGAATGCTATGTTTGTTGCCGGTGTTGCAACCTTGATACAGCTGTATCCCTTCTGGAAAATTGGTAGTGGTTTACCAATCGTCATGGGAACAAGCTCTGGTTTTATCGGTACAGCAAAAGCCATTGGGGCAGCCTTTGGTTATGGGGCGTTGATGGGAGCTAGCTTTGTTGGTGGTTTATTTGAAATGGTACTTGGGTATTTCATTAAACCATTGCGTAAGTTGTTTCCACCGGTTGTTACAAGCTTAGTTATTATTTCTATTGGTTTATCTTTACTGCCAGTTGGTATTAATTACTTTGGCGGCGGCAGTGGAGCTGCCGATTTTGGTGCCGTAAATCATTTGGCTGTTGGTACCTTTGTCATTTTGGTTATCTTGATAGCAAAACAGTTCAAGGGAGCTATCAATAACGCATCTATCTTGATTGGTATCGTTGCAGGCTATCTTTTGGCTATCATCTTAGGTATGGTCGATTTTACACAGGTGGTAGAAGCTAATTGGATTGCGTTACCATCCTTTATGCCAGTAGGTTTTGATTTCAATATGCAGGCAATCATTGCAATGGGCATCATGTTTATTGCGACAACTGTTGAAACAATTGGTGATACCAGTGGAGTAGCGAATGGTGGATTGAATCGAGAAGCAACAGATAAAGAATTGCAGGGTAGTGTCATGGCAGATGGTCTTGGCTCTGTGTTAGGCTCCATTTTTGGTGTATTGCCAAATACTAGCTTTTCTCAGAATGTTGGTTTGGTAGCGGTAACCAAGGTCGTGAATCGTTTTGTCATCATGACTGGCGCAGTTTTCTTGATCTTATGTGGCTTTTGTCCAAAGCTGAGTGCTTTGTTCTCTGTTATGCCACAGTCTGTATTAGGTGGTGCTGCGGTCATCATGTTTGCGATGATCTTAGTGAGTGGTATTCAATCTTTGACCAGAAAGCCATTAACGGAACGTGATGGTCTGATCGTGGCATTAGCAATCGGCTTGGGTGTCGGTATTGGAAATGTACCGGCAGTCTTAGCACAGCTGCCTAGCTGGGTAGGCAATATCTTTGCCCAGAATGGCATTATCATGACCTTTGTGATAGCAACTGTATTAAATCTTGTCTTACCTAAAGATAAAGAAGATCCTAAGCAAATCGAAGAGGCATAATATGAAGGTGTTTTTGACAGGTCGTATCCAGTGTGGAAAATCAACCTGTATCAAACAACTTATCAAGGAGTGTTCGTTAGCCGTTTGTGGCTTTCAGACACTTCCTTTTTATGAACAAGGGATACGCACTGGTTTTTATATGCATGCTTTATGGGATAATTCTTATAACGATGTACGTTTTTCAATACAGCATCCTACATATAACGAGGTCATTCCCCAGGTGTTTGATCAATTTGGAGTAGCGGTGTTACAGCATGCAAGACAATTTTTAATAGAAAAGAAACAACAAAAACCAGTCTTGATAGTAGATGAAATCGGGCGTTTGGAACAAGCGGAAAAAGCGTATTTAAAACTCTTACAAGATAGTATTGCAAAGGCACAAAACGTCCTTGGTGTTTTGAAGAAATGTGAGGTACAATATATACAAGCCATTGCTGCCAGAAAAGATGTGCAAGTTTTTGATCTGGATGTGATGAGTTATGATGAGGTTTATGACAAGGTGTTGGCATTATTAAAAAGCCGATGAAACTATCGTGATTCTTTATAAGAAACGATAATCTTTTATAAAGATGTTATAGTGTTTCTACCATAAGTGTTGGATGGTGAATATTGTGTACACAGATTAGCTCATAGAACGCACGTTCACAAGCTTGTGCCATATCAACAAAACCGATGAAGAAGGGTGATATAATGAAGATATTTAAAAAATTAGGAATCTTAGTGACGACCATGAGTTTGCTTGTTGGCATGAGTGCCTGTACGCAGCAACCTAATAAGGAAACAACAAAAACAGAAGGTATTACGATCATTGATCAAGCAGGTCGTAAAGTGACATTGGAAAAACCAGCGGAAAAGGTAGTTAGTGGCTATTATATTGCGACTTCTACTTTGCTTGGATTAGGTCAAAAGGACAAGCTGGTTGGGGTAGAGATGAAAGCGGATAAACGTCCGATCTATAAAATGGCAGCGCCCGAAATCGTTAAGTTGCCAGCCATGGGCAATAAGAAAATGTTTAATGTAGAAGAATGTGCCAAAGTGAAACCGGATGTTGTGTTTTTGCCGGTAAGTCTGAAAAGCTATGTGGAGAAATTGGAAAGTCTGAATATCAAGGTAATCTTGTTACAGCCGGAAACCATGGATAGCTATGATGAGGCAGTAGATATCATCGCCAAGGCTTGTGGGGCACAAAAGCAGGCAAAGGCTTATTTTGCATATCGTAAAAACTTATATGAAACATATATCAAAGATGAAAACGCAAATAAAAGAGTATATTTTGCAGGAACAAAGGCATTGCAGAGCGCAGGTATAGATATGTTTCAAAGTGAATTGTTGAAGGTGGCTGGTGCTGAGAATGTCATGAAAGAAAATGGTAAGGGCAATTGGCTGCGTATCAATAAGGAAACACTTATCAAAGCGAATCCGGATATTATTTTCATTGAACAAAAAGGTGCTAAAGTAAGTGACTTTACAAAAGATGCAGCTTTCGCGAGTGTCAATGCTGTAAAACATAAGCAAGTCTATGTTTTCCCGGCACATTTAGAAACTTGGGATACCCCTAATTTATCAAGCTGTTTAGGCGTTTTATGGACCTATGCAATTTTGTATCCTGAGCGTGTTTCTATGGATATCGTAAAACAGGAAGCAAGATGCTTTTATCAACAATTTTACCAAATAGATGTAGATGTAGAAGAGCTGGGATGTTAAGCGAAAAGAACGGGGAATGTGTATATGCTTAATGCCAAGGGCAGAAAGGAGTAGGTGATGCATATGAAAAGATATTTCAGCTATGGACTCCTGCTGCTGATTCTGCTTGTGATTGCTTTACTGGCAGGGCGCTATGGTACAAATCTGCAGGACATGTTGGCTGCCCTTTGTTTCCATGGAGATGCTGGTATACAGGCTATTGTTTGGAATATTCGCATACCGCGTATCTTATTGGTACTTGCCGGTGGTGGGGCGTTGGCTGTCAGTGGATTGATTTATCAAACCATCTTCAAGAATCCATTAGCTTCCGGTGATGTGATTGGGGCAAGCAGTGGTTGTTCCTTAGGGGCTGCCCTTGCCATCGTGCTGTTTCATGATGAACCATGGATTACGATGCTCATGGCGTTTGGCTGTGGATTGCTGCTTGTTATTTTCACCATGCTATTGGCAACAAAAGTACATGGAAATCGCATCTTGAATTTAGTCATTGCCGGCATCATCTTACAAGCTGTAGCAACTTCATTCCTGATGTTATTGAAATTAGCCGCAGATCCTTATCAGGAATTAGCTAGCATTGAATACTGGCTGATGGGGGGCTTTGGCGATGCTACTTGGACACAGGCTTTACTATGCATCGGTGTTAGTGCGATTTGTATGATTTCGCTTTATCTTTTACGCTGGCAGATTCAAATGCTGTCATTTGGTGAAGAAACGACAACATTAGGCGTTAGAGAAAAGCAGATTCGCTGGATAGCGTTATTGTTATCTACCTGTATGATTGCCACGGTTGTCAGTGTAGCCGGTATCGTGAGCTGGGTAGGTCTTTTGATACCGCATGCCGTACGCTTGCTCTATCATCAGCCTTTAAGCAAGGCACTTGGCAAGACGTTTTTTGGGGGAGCCTGTTTCCTTTTGGTTTGTGATACCTTAGCACGAGCTGTATTAGCGATAGAACTGCCTATCAGTATATTGACTTCCTTGTTTGGTGCGCTTTTTCTGATTATCGTCTTTGTGAAAGGCAGGTTTTCATTATGATCGAAGTGGTTCATGTTAGTGTGGCATATGAGCTAAAAGAAGTGTTGCATGATATCAGCTTAACCATTCCCAAAGGTCGCATCGTGATGATGTTAGGAGAAAATGGCAGTGGCAAAACAACGCTGATGAAAGCCATGTTGGATAAGCTTCCTTTCGTGCAAGGGGATATCCTAAGGAAGCAAGAATCCTTGCGCAAGCTCAACGAAAAGCAACGCGCTGCCTGTTTTAGCTATGTTCCCCAGATCAAGGAAATGGTGGCGGATATCAAGGTGATGGATTGTATTGTTGCCGGTTGTACACGACGATTGTCACTGTTTGAAGTTCCTGACGCAAAGGAATATGCCAAAGCAAACGCTGTCCTAAAAAAGTTTCAGCTTGCCCATATCAAGGATAAATATTTACATGAAATCAGTGGAGGAGAGCTGCAAATGACCTATGTAGCCAGAGCTTTTTTACAGGATAGTGAGGTCATTATCATGGATGAACCATGTACTTATCTAGATTTCCAGCACCAGCATCTTTTCTTGCAACAGGCAAAACAGCTGGCACAGCAAGGAACATCCTTATTCATCAGCATCCATGATCCTAATTTGGCTTTGCAATATGCAGATGATATTTACATTCTGCATGAAGGAAGGATATATACGCATTTGAAAAAAGAAGAACCCTTCTTACGCAGAAGGTGCTGTGAATGTTATAATACAATATATGGAAAACACTTTGCTTTAGCAGGGGATGATAGCTCTGGCTATCTGGTATGGAAGGAGTAGAAGATCATGCTGCATATGCAACAATATGTAAAAGCGTCATCGCTGGATGAGGCGTATACGCTGTTAATGAAAAATCGTAATCATCAAATTTTAGGAGGCATGCAGTGGCTGAAAATGCAAGATCGTGTGGTACCAATGGCAATTGATCTGCAGGCATTGCATCTGGATGAAATCAAGGAACAGGAAGACTATATTGAAATTGGTGCAATGTGTACATTGCGCCAGTTGGAAACAAGCCCGATTCTTTTAAAAGCCTTTGGTACGCTGATACAGGATAGCATCAAAGATATTGTAGGGGTACAATTTCGCAATACAGCAACGATTGGCGGCAGTTTGTATTCACGTTTTGGCTTTTCTGATATACTTACAGCCTTCATGGTATTAGATACAAGCGTAGTACTCTATCATCAAGGAGAAATAAAGCTGAGTGATTACAGCAAACAGCCTTATGAGCGTGATATATTAACCCATATCCGCATCCGTAAAGAACCCCTTTTGACAAAATTTTTATGTATGCGCAAAAGTGCTACAGATTTATCCGTATTAAATTTTGCCATCGCCAAAACGGCGACTAACTATCGCATTGCTATTGGTGCCAGACCAAAGCGTGCAGAATTGGTGGTATTACCGGTAAGCTATGATGATAAGCAGATTGAAGAAGCCCTTTTCGCAATTGAGTTAGCGGATAATATGCGTGGCTCTAAGGAATATCGCAAAGCATTAGTACATGCCTTTGTACAAAAAAGCTATACAGCACTTCAGGAGGAAGCAACATGCAGATAACGATGATGATCAATGGACAGCGTATCACAGATGATATCAAACCGGATATGCTTTTATTAGATTTTTTACGTGCACATGGCTGTTACAGTGTCAAACGCGGTTGTGAAACAAGCAATTGCGGGTTATGTACGGTTTGGCTAGATGGTAAACCCATCTTATCCTGCAGTATGTTGGCTGTTCGCTGTGATGGACATGCCGTTACGACTTTAGAAGGCGTTGAACAAGAAGCACATGAATTTGCGGACTATATGGCAAAACAAGGTGCTGAGCAATGTGGATTTTGTTCTCCTGGCTTGATCATGAATGTTTTAGCAATGAAAAAGGAATTGCAGCAGCCCACACGTGAAGCAATTAATCACTATCTGGCCGGCAATTTGTGTCGCTGTACCGGTTATATGGGACAACTTAGAGCGATTGAAGCTTATTTACAAGAAAAAGGAGGCGAACAGGCATGAAACATATCTCACAGCCCGTTGTAAAAAAGGATGCCTATGCCTTATTAAGCGGTAAACCTGTCTATACCGGCGATATGGTGCCCAAAGATGCCTTGATCCTAAAGCTGTTACGCTCTCCGCATGCCTATGCGCGCATCAAGGCCATTGATACAAGTGCAGCCTTGAAAATGCCCGGTGTTGTGGCTGTTTATACATGGAAAGATGTTCCGGATGTACGCTTTACCTTAGCCGGACAAACTTATCCTGAACCCTCTCCTTATGATCGTAAGATCTTAGATGAAATCGTACGGTATGTAGGCGATGAAGTAGCCATCATTGCCGCAGAAACGCAAGATGCAGCTGAAAAAGCGATGAAGCTGATCAAGGTTGATTATGAGGTATATGAACCATTATTAGACTTTACCAAGGCCATCGATAATGAGATCATCGTACATCAAGAAGATAATTATCGTACGCTGTGTGAGATAGGCAATGCGCGTATGCGTAATATCTGTTCACAAGGGGAAAGCTGTGTCGGTGATATTGATGCGGCGTTTGCGGATTGTGATGTTATCTTGGAAAGAGATTATCATACAAAAGCCAATGCTCAAGCGATGATGGAAACCTTTCGCTCTTATGCCTATGTCGATGCCTTTGATCGTTTGAATGTCGTCAGCTCTACTCAGGTACCTTTCCATGTTCGCCGTATGGTTGCCAATGCTTTAGAGATTCCAAAAGCTAAGATACGTATCTTAAAACCACGCATTGGCGGTGGCTTTGGCGCAAAGCAAACCGGTTGTTGTGAAATCTTCACCGGCTTTGTGACGTGGAAATTAAAGCGTCCTAGTTATATCGTTTATAGTCGTGAAGAAACTTTTACGGCTAGCAATTCTCGTCATGAGATGAAGATGCATGTAAAGATCGGAGCGAAGAAAAACGGTGAGATCTTGGCGATTGATTTACATACCTTATCCAATACCGGCGCTTATGGTGAGCATGGTTCAACAACGGTTGGCTTAAGCGGTCATAAGTCCTTGCCGCTGTACAATCATGTCAAAGCTAGTCGTTTTACCTATGATGTCGTATACACCAATACGATGCAAGCCGGTGCTTATCGTGGATATGGGGCAACGCAAGGACAATTTGCGGTGGAATCCGCTGTTAATGAATTGGCCGATGCCCTTCATATGGATCCTTGTGAACTGCGTTTCATGAATATCGTTGGTGAAAATGAAATCATGTCCCAATACTATAATGAACATCTCAACAGCTGTGCTTTAGATCGCTGTCTGAAAAAAGCTATGGAAATGATTGGCTGGAAAGAAAAACAGTTATGTCGTGATATGGGGGATAAGCGGCGTGGTCTGGGTGTTGCCTTATCCATGCAGGGAAGCGGCATTGCCAATGTCGATATTGCCTCTGTTATCATCAAGTTGCAGGATGATGGTTTCTACACTTTATCCATCGGTGCTACCGATATGGGTACCGGCTGTGATACGATCTTAGCACAGATGGCGGCAGAATGTTTAGACTGTGAAGTTGAGCAAGTTGTTACACAGGCGGTTGATACCGATGCATCTCCTTATGATACCGGCTCCTATGCTTCCGCAACGACCTATGTCACCGGCATGGCGGTGGTCAAAGCATGTGAAGAATTGAAACAAAAAATCATCAACGAAGCGTCTATATTGATGGAAGTACCAAAAGAACATATCTGCTTTGATGGTGAACTGATTACGGCCATTGAAGATAAGAAACAGATGAGCCTAAAAGATTTTGCCAATACTTGCTTTGAAGGAGGCAAAGGGGAAGTGTTGATTGCCAATGCATCCCATTGCTCACCTACCTCACCACCACCGTTCATGGTTGGAATTGCCGAAGTGGATGTTGATAAGCTGACCGGTGAAATTTCATTAGTGGACTATGTTTCGGTTGTCGATTGTGGTACGGTCATCAATACGAATCTGGCTAAAATTCAGGCGGAAGGCGGTATCGCGCAAGGTATCGGTATGGCCTTGTATGAGGATATCAGCTATAGCAAACAAGGAAAGATGCGCAATCGCAGCTTCCTGCAATATAAGATACCAACACGATTGGATGTCGGCACGATTCGTGTGGACTTTGAAAGCAGTTATGAAGACCATGGTCCTTTTGGGGCAAAGTCCATCGGTGAGGTTGTCATCAATACGCCGGCACCAGCCATTGCCTCCGCGATTGCTCATGCCAGTGGTGTACAAATCAGAACGTTACCGATTACCGCAGAAAAGATCCTGTTGAAAAAAGATGAAGATTGATCTGGTTATCTTAGCTGCCGGTTATGCCAGACGCTTTCAAGGAAACAAATTGTTACATGTATGGCAAGGAAAACCCATCCTGGCACATGTGATGGATACTTGTCAACAAGTGGACTTTCATGCGATTCATGTGGTAAGTCAATATGAAGAAGTGTTGGCTTTGGCTCATACAAGAGGTATGCACGCTGTTAAGAATGATCATCCACAAAAAGGAATGTCATCTTCTCTTCAATTAGGTCAAAAAGCCGCCAAAGATGCGGATGCCATTGTCTTTCTTACCGGTGACATGCCTAAAATTAAGGCAGAAACTTTACAAAAATTATGTCATATGGCAGATGCACAACATATTATCTGTGCTGCGGTTCATGGAGCTATTCGCAATCCCATGCTGTTTCCAAGCTGCTGGTTTTCAGAATTTGATAGCTTAGTACATGAGGAAGGTGGAAAAACGATTGCCATGCGACATCAAGAAGCTTGTATCTTAATGGAAGTCAATGAAGCAGAAGTACAGGATATTGACACCAGAGAAGATTTACAACAATTTGATAATGCAATAGGTGGTTAGTAAAAAACTAGCCACTTTTGTTCTTGAAAAACATGCTTATAAAAAGAAAGTAATGTGGTTTAGATACATAAAAAAATCAGGTAGGTATTTGCATGATTTTTCGCTATAATAGATATAGAAAACATCATAAGATGTTTTGCTGGGAAAGCTTTTGAGAAATAAACAGGCTATTTCTTTTAATGGGCATGTACAGGTAAAAGCCAACTGCCTCAACAGGTGAATTGCAAAGGTGCCAACTGCATCAACAGGAAACAATCATAGGTGCTACCGGCATTAACAAGATATTTAGAACTGGGAAAAGCATATGGAATAGCTCAATCGTTTATTAGGAAAGCAAACAAGAAAAAGGAGAAGAATATGAACCAAGCGTATCAATTGATTTGTTGCGATTTAGATGGAACCTTATTAAATGAGAAGGATGAAGTTAGTGAGAAGAATAAGGAAATGATTCAACGCTGTCGTAAACAAGGCATGCAATTTGCCATCGTCAGCGGACGTCCGGTGGAGGGGATCTTACAGCTCATCAAACAATGGCAGATGGAAGAGATGGTCGATTATGTCATTGGCATGAATGGCGGTGTTGTTTATCATTGTAAAACAGCAATCAAAAAAGAATATCATCGTTTAGATGGCGCGATCATTAAAGCAATCATGGAGCATTATGCTGGCTGGAAAGTACGCTTTATCATCTTTGATGGTGCTAAGCGTTATGTCAGCTATAGTGATGAAGAAACCAAAAGGCTTGCCGCATCATATTGTGAACAGGAAGTACAGACAGACATGTTTACTTTATGTGATGTCCCACGTAATAAGCTAATTGTGCAATGCTATCCACAAGATATGCCAAAGGTAGAGGCTCATGGTAAGCAGTATCACAATGCACAATGTGTTTGTTTTAGAACAGCGGCAGATCTATTTGAATTTGTAAATCCACAAGTAAATAAAAGCAGTGGTATTCAAAAGCTGTGTGAGGATATTGGAATAACGATGCAAGAGGTTCTTACTTTTGGAGATACCAGCAATGATAATGAAATGCTGCGTGATGCTGGTTTGGGCGTATGGTTATGCAATGGCAGTGAAGATACCAAAGCCATGGCAGATGCTGTGGCAAAGGCGAATACAGAAAGTGGCGTTGGCTGTTTTTTAGAGGAATACATCTTATAGAAGCGATTATGCAAAGAGAAATTCAGTTTTAAAAAAAGAGCTTTCTTTGTTTCCATACCTAATGAGGTAATAAAAGGAAATGGCTTTTAGGATAGGAAAAAACATGGTATAGTAGTAC